>JBDHXE010000001.1:0-61355 GCA_039810525.1 Chlorobiota bacterium
CTCTTCTGCAGAATGAGGTAATAAATGATTGGCCTCCAAAACCGGGATTTACAGACATTAAAAGTATGAAATCAACGTATTCGGCGGCTTCGTAAGCATAGCTCATAGGTGTAATAGGGTTTAGCACTATACCTGCTTTAATACCAAAGGAATGTATAAGGGAGATACTACGATGAAGATGATAATTATTTTCGCAATGGATAGATATCATATCAGCACCAGATTGTGCAAACATTGGTATATAGGAGTCTACGTTTTCTATCATTAGATGTACATCGGCAAGCATATTATCTAATTTTGATTTTAGTGCTTTTACCATTAGAGGACCAAATGTAATATTAGGCACAAAATGACCGTCCATTATATCGAAGTGTATTATATCTGCTTTGCCTTTTTTGCATTCATTTATATCATTCTCTAGATTATAAAAATTTGCAGAAAGTAATGAGGGTGCAATTTTAATATTTTTCATTTTAAAGATAATTTAATTAAATTATTACAAAAATAAAGAAAGAGCTGTTTTAATTGTAATTATTTTAGATAATTTGCATAAAAACAGCTCTTTAAATTTAAAATTAGATAGAATTATTTAAGTATTCTATTGATTGATGTCATAAATGTTGCTTTGTCTCTCATTCCAACTATTTTTTCAACTATATTCCCTTTGGTATCTACTATAAATGTAGTAGGTACAGCTTCTATTCCACCAAATGCTTCGGCTAATTCTTTGGTTATAATAAAATTGGGGTAATTAATCTGATTAGAATTTGCAAATTCAGCTACTTTGGCTACTGGGTCTGCTACTTTTTCAGATGCCATACCTATTACCATAAAATTTTTATTTTTCAGTTCTTTATTAATTTCTATAATGTCTGGAATTTCTCTTCTGCAAGGTGGGCACCAAGTACCCCAAAAGTTAATAAACACAACTTTGCCTTTTGTAAATTCATTTAATGTTGTTTTCTTTCCGTCTTTGGTAAATTCAAAGTTCGGTATTGATCCTTTTGTGCCAGTTTGGACATTCGATATTAAATATACATCTTTTGCCTTATCTTGATTAGTATCTGCACTAGCACTATTGTTAAAGAGGTATAAGCCAAAGATGGCTATTAAGGCAAGAGATAAAACACCAATAATCTTTTTGTTTTTCATATATTTCTCCAAGTTTATAAAATTTATTAAACGATTAAACTATATTCTTATTTGGTAATATTGTGTTATTTCTTTTTATATGTTTAGCAAATGCTATTAAAAATCCGATAACAGTAATAATAGTACCAGCCCATACTAAATTAATAAATGGTTTGATAGTTACATCGAAAGTAAAGACATCAACTGGTTTAGGCATTTTTTCGTTAGATTTCTTAAAGAAAAATTCTAATTTAGAGTGTGCTATATCTTTCATATCGCGAGTGATCCCTATCATATTCACATCTATGCCATATTTATTAAGAGTTTTCCAATCATCAAAGCTACCTTCCCACGTATCTGGGTTAATATGAGATACTATTGTATCGGTAGATTCAACTCCATTTAATTCTGTCTTGATGATAGTATTAAATACTACCATACCTTCTGTCATCATAGTTTTCTCGTCCATATTCAAAGATTCTATTTGAAATTTAATGTCTTTGTTAATTGGGATAACTGACATTTCGTTTCTCATTAAGGAAAGACGTGCCATATTAAAATCGGTTTCAACAGCAATTGGTGCTACGTATATATCTTTTTTCATTTTAGCATAAATGCCCGGCTCTAGATAAGGAGATTTCCACTCGTTAAAGTTACTCCAATAAACGATTGGTTTGACAATTGAATGATGATTATCTTTATCAATGCTAACAGCAAAATAGTATTTTTCTCTATCGCTCAATTCTTGTTCGATGCGGCTTTTGCCTACAAATGTAAATTTGTAACCAAAGGCTGCTTTCGATTCATTTTGCTTCAGTCTAATTGTCTGGCTCTCTGAATATGCTCCTGCTATTACAGCTCCAATTACTAATAGAGATACACCAAAGTGTGCTATATATGTTCCAGTTTTTTGTGGAGTTTTGATAGCTTTTTTAATAATAAATTCTAAATTAGTAAGTAATGCAAAAATAGCTGCAAAGGTGAGTAGCAAATAGTTAATATCTTTAATTCCAACTATATATAGTATTATTGCAATAACTATTGATGCTCCAAGAGGAATAGATAATTTATTCAAAATCTCACTTTTTGATTTGGATTGCCATTTTTGATATAGTGATATTGCATTAATTATTAAGAATAGGAATGCGAAAATTGCACCAAAATTATTATATACTTTAGGATCGATTGAAGCTTTGGGTTGTCCGAATAATTCTGCCATAATTGGCCAACTTGTGCCAATCAGTACAACTACCCCCAAAGCTAATAGCAATATAGAGCCAAGAGTAAGAGAATATTCTTTGGAGACTGGTTTGAAGTTAGACTTTTCGATAAATTTGTTAATATCTTTAATTCTATAGATTAGGAAGAAGAATCCTGCAATACTGAATGTAGCCATAAATATAATTAGAAGATTATATATTATAGCACCGGGTGTAACGAATGAATGCACAGATGTATCGCCCAATACCCCACTTCGTGTAAGGAATGTAGCATATAGCACAAACACGAAGGTCAAAATAGCTAATACAAAATTCGTTTTTACTAATCCATTAGTTTTCTTTTGGACAATCAATGTATGTATTAATACTACACAGAATATCCATGGTATCAATGATGAATTCTCTACTGGGTCCCAAGCCCAAAAGCCTCCCCATCCGAGAGTTTCATAAGCCCAAAAGCCTCCTAACATCAGTCCAAGCCCTAATATAGCCCCACCAATCAAAGCCCATGGCATCACATCTTTTACCCAATTTTTATATTCTCTTTTAATTAATGCAGCTAAAGCATATACAAATGGCACAGTCATCAAAGAATACCCAGTGAACAATGTAGGTGGATGTATATTAATCCAGTAATTCTGCAAAATAGGGTTAAGCCCTCGCCCATTGGGTGGAATAAATCCTACTTTCAGTTTTTCTTCTGCAAAGGTCTCCCAAACATAATCAAATGGGCTCTTGAATATTAATATTATTGCAATAAAAAATAGCACTAGACTAAATATGCCCATAACATAGGGCTCTAATTCACTATTTTTGGAAGACTGGGAAAGGAACAGCCCTACAATAGACATTATCAATAACCATAGCAAGAATGAGCCTTGCTGCCCTGAATAGAATGTAGCAACTAAAAGAAAATTGTGTAATTCACGAGATGAATATTCCCAAATGTAAGTATATTGAAAATTGTGAATTAATATATTATATAATAAGAATATAGATGTAGCAACAACAGAAAAAGCAGTGGCATAAAAAAGCCAAGTAGCATATTTCCTTAATTCAGTCCTTTTATCGGATATTAAATAAATTAAGGTAGATAAGATACTAAAAACGGCAATAGAATAAACAAAAATTTTCCCTAACATTTCAAGCCTTATTTTATGATTTATTTGCTATTTTCTTGATACAAACTAGTACCTTTCAAATCATCATATTTACCTTCATATTTAGAGGGGCATTTAGTTAGGATGTCAGTGGCATAGAATTGCCCATCTTTGTATTGACCTTTTATTACAAGCATAGGCGCTACGTCAAAGTTATTAGGTTTGCCGCCATTAGCTATGATTTGTGTTTTATTGCCTTTCTCATCTATCATTTTAAATTTGAAAATATTAGTTTCAGTATTTACATCTACTGGCTCACTTTTGTCCCAAGAGCCGATTACTTGCACTACTTTGCCTGATGTTTGTGCATTTTTGAAATCTGAATATTCGATTTTACTTGAATCGAAAGACATTACTGCAAGTATTACAAAGGCAAACCCAATGATAACTCCAATTATATATTTCATCTTCATATTTATTTCTCTTAAAATTATTTTTAGAAATACTAAAATACAAAACAATTAACTAACTACAAATCATATAATCTCTTTTAAATCTTTATTTAAATTACGATTAATTTTCTTTTCTAGATTAGTTACTTTTTTATCAATAGCAAAGAGGTAGATAGCTAAACCAAACCAAATGATAAGTGCAATAGAAAGCACTAAAAATATTGAATTGTTGTGGATAAATTCTTCCATTATATTTGACCTTCATTATTATAAGAAATTTGTTTGTATCTAACAATTACATTTAAAATCCAAAAATATATTATTGTGAAAGATAAAATAGCAAGCCCAAATCCATAGATTAGAGTAGTATCTAATGAGCTGGGTTGCTGGGAAACTAATGGACCGGAGTTTGAATCATCAGCCGAACCTGGATGCAATCCACTTGACAATCTAGGAACAATAAATATTAGGAATGGTACTGTAATAAACGAAATTATTGAATAGACTGCACTTAGCTTTGCTCTCTTATCTTCATTCTCAATAGCTGATCGTAATGCAAAATACGCAATATATATCATAATTAGCACTAATATTGAAGTCTGGCGTGGGTCCCAATTCCAATATGAACCCCAATTATATTTAGCCCACATCATACCTGTAATAGTTGCTAATATAGCATACAATGTACCTAAAGAAGCTGTGGTTGATGTATAATTATCCCAAATCATTTCTTTGGATTTTAGGTATTTAATTGCATACATCATAGACATCAAAAATGCGATTACAGCTATCCAAGAGAGTGGTACATGCAAATTAAGTATCTTCATTCTCTCGCCTAAATTAGCTACGAAGGGGTATTCTATAATTGGATTGATTGCAATAGTACGGTTGTATTTTAAAGCGTTATTTATACTATCGAGTGATACATTGACCACTAATTTGTTCCCATCTATAAATTCTTTCGGTAGTTTGTATATTGGAATAATCAATTTATTATTGTAATCTAAGTTTTCGAATTCATCATTTGATTTGGATTCATTGCCAATTACCATTTGCCAATATTTATAATTCAAATCGTATTGTAATTTAGATTGATTTACCTTAATAGCAATATTAATATCTTTATATATTCCTTTTTTGAGATAAATTGCATCGTGGGTATTGCCTGCAATAGGTGGATAAATTGTTAGAATAAGTGATAGTGCAACTAAAAAGATAGCTATAATTTTCCACCATAAAGGCTTAGCAATGTTAATTTTGGGATATATTCCATAGATGATAGCAGCTATTATGGAACCAAACATTATAAAAAACTTCATTATTTATCCGTTTACTATATATATTGTATATGATAGACGAATATTTAAAAAAATAACTTTATAAAAGTTGTTTTTTTAATCGAAGAATATTTTTATTTTGACTGCCATCTGAAGGTTTGTAGGTTATTTCATCCATTACACTTTTTATAATATAAATACCAAGCCCTCCCCTACTAATTTTGCTGAAATACTCATTAATATTTAGATCTGGACGTTCAGTCAAATCAAATGGAGTAGAATCGTCAGCAATATTTATAATAAAATCGGGTTTTTTAGTTTCTATTTTAATACATATTTCACTATTAGTATCTTTACTAAATGAATATTTAATTAAATTAGAGCATACTTCATCTACGGCTAATATTATTTTATTGGTATCTATGTTATTGAAGCCAAAATCATTTGCCCAATATTGAATAAAGTTACGGATTTTTTCTAATTCATTGTTAGAACCGATAGTACAAAGAGTTTTGCTATATTTATTTTTATTTTTGTCCATTAATAATCTAATTATAAAATTTCTTAATGGATATTTGTTCATCATTATCAATATCGAATAGCATAGGGAAGCCTAATAGGTCAAAAACTGAGAAAACTTTATCGCTCATTTCAGCTAATTTGATATCACCATTATTGGCTCTCAATTCTTCGATAAAAGCCATTAGTACACCTAATCCTGCACTTGATATATAGTCAAGTTTTTTAAAATTAACAACAATTTTATGATTACCTTCATCAATAATTCTTTTCAATGAATTTTCAAATTCTGGTGCAGTATGTGCATCTAAGAAACCTCGTATATCTACAAGTGTAATATCATTGCTGTTTCTACAAGAAACATCGAATTTTGTATTTTCTATCATTGCTGTTCCATAATCTCGTAATTAAAAGAATTATGACAAAAAATTATGCCAAATATTATAAATCAATTTTTATAAATAGCAAATATAGTCATATCATCATGATTTAGTTCTTTATTAACATATATTTGCAGAATATTATTAATATTTTGGATAAATAAATCTGCATTGCTAATTGTATTATTTTCTAATAGTTTAATAATTGGATCAAATCCGAATTCAATATTATTATAAGTATCTAATTCATTTACGCCATCAGTGATCATAATTATAGCGGATTTACTATTTAGTGTAATTTTCTGTTCTTTTAGGTGTTGATTAAATGTATTATTATTAGTCAATCCAACTCCTATTCCGCTTGGTTTAATTAAAGTAATCTTATCATTATCTTTATGTATAAAAGGAAGATGCCCAGCACGTGCGATTGTGAGATTGCCTTCAAAATCATCAAATACTACAACAGACATTGTAATAAACATCTTACTTTCTACATTTTGATAAATAATTTCGTTAATACCACTTAATAATTCCGTAGCTGTAGTTGCATCTTTTGATTTAGCCAATACGATACCTTTCAGCTGAGCCATATAGAATGATGCTGTAATACCTTTGCCTGATACATCACCAATTATTACACAGTATTTATCGTTTTTCAATTTGACTACATCATAGTAATCGCCACCAACTACTGTAGCTGGTATAGATATAGCAGCTGCATTATAGTTAGTAATCTCTGGTAATGATTGAGGTAATAATTTAAATTGCATCTGTTGGGCTAGCATCATTTCATTTTTATATTTTTCTTTTTCAATTGATTCTTTCATTAATTCGGAATTTTCTAAAGCAATTCTTAAATTATCTCCAAAAGCACTCATTACTTTTACATCATCATAATCTAATGAATACTCTTCATTTTTAAAAATAACTATACTTCCTTTTCTGTTATCGAATAGGTAAATTGGTATAATTAACAATGATTTTATTTGATTAGCATAGTTTGATATTCTTGAAAAAATTTTATCTTCATATATAGATTCAATTAAATGTACATTATGGTAATCTTTAAATATATCTATTGTTAATTTTTCTTTATTTAATTCTAATAGCTTTGTACTATCTATATTATTATAATAGTTTATTTCATAATTATCATTATAAATTTCTACCCAACCTCCGTGAGCACCAGATGTTTTGATAGCTAATTCTGTTACTGTAGAAAGAATATATTTATCATCTTTATTAATTGATTCGGCTATGTATTTAATAAGAAATGCTAAATTATTAATTTCCTGATTTTTTTTGGTGAATAAATAAGTAGAAGGTAGCATATTGAGTATATTAATAAATAGCCTAAGATTTAGCACGAAAAATATAAGAAAAGATAAGCTAAATATCGACGATGCTATAGAATAGTATTGATTTAATTCTATAAACATTGTATTATTGGTAGAACTAATTATTAGTATTGATCCAATTGCTGCATTAATCAATGAGAGTAATAGGAATTTGATTTTGCTCTTTTTATCTAAAGTAGCAACCCAATTGTTTTTGATTGGTACGTAATAGGTAATCCCTATTATAAATAGTGAGATAATAAATAGGGCTACATTTTGAAATGTTTCGTTAATAAATGCTTTGTTATTAAAACTATTAATAATGATATATACTATAGATGATACTGCAAGGATAATCAATGTTTCTTTGGTATTCTTTTTTCTTCTTGACCAAATCCACTTTACAGAGAATCCTAAATTTAAGATTGAAACAATAATTAGATATAAATATATGAATGTTTTTATTATAAAATCTACATAATTTACATTTTGTTTAACTGGGACGAAGACAGTATCTATTAAGAAATATAGTACTATTACTATAATACATAAAAAGGTAGACAAAGTTAGTGTACTATCAAAAAATGGAATTAGCTCATCATATTTAATATTAAAATCGGATTTACTTTCTTCGAAATAATACATTATAGCAACCCCAATAATCAACATACTGGTAGTAAAATTCCAAATCGAGTCTTGGGTCAGTATTTGATTCCTATCAATAGAAAATAGAACTATATCTCCTATTATTCTTATTATGAATAATAGGACACCGCTACTTACTATCAATATTTTCTTTATATTTGCGTTCACTTCCGTTTATATAGATACGTTTATTCCAAAAAATTGTTTCTAAGAAATGCAATATTTGATTGATTCTGAGCAAGCTAAATTAATTGATGATTATGCTATTAATAATCTCAATATTCCTTCTATTATTTTAATGGAGAATGCTGCTCGAAGTGCAGCCGATATTATAGCAATGTATATCAGCAAAACTTCAAAAATATTAGTCTTGTGTGGCTTAGGTAATAATGGCGGTGATGGTCATGCAATTGCAAGACATTTATATAATAACTCTTATTGTAATATAGAAATAATAGTTGTTGGCGATATTAAAAAAGCGACCATAGATAATAATATAAATCACAGAATCAACAAAAGTATGTGTCTTACTATTAATTATATTAATAGTAAAGATGATTTAAATAAATTAGATAATAAATATGATGTAGTAATAGATGCTCTTGTAGGAATAGGTGGGAATCATATTTTAAAAGGAATCTTGCCTCAACTGATAGCTATTATCAATCGTTTTGAAGCTATAAAATTTGCTATCGATATTTCTACTGGATTGAATTGTAATAATGGATATTCTGATGTCAATTCATTCGTAGCTAATCATACTATAACTATGTTTTCACCTAAAATTGGTCTATATATTAATGAAGGGCCCAAAATATCTGGAATTATTCATAATGCTTATTTAGGGGTTAGTAATCAAATTATTAAAACCTATTCTAATAATTATATTTTAGAAGAGAGTGATATTCAAGTATTGAAGCCTAAGCGCAAAAAGGTAAGTAGCAAATTTGACTTTGGACGTATTTTGATAATTGGTGGCTCTGACAAATACTCTGGAGCGGCCGCTTTGACCTCTAATGCTTGTATTAAATCTGGTGTAGGTTTGGTAGAACTATTTTCTACAAAATTTCATACAGCTTTATTGCCTGAAATTATTCAGATAAGAGCTTTATCTAATTCTTCTGGGAACTTAGCATATAACAATATAGATTTTTTAAATACAATAATTAGTAATTATAATGTTTTGGTTATTGGACCCGGGCTCTCTAATGACAATGAATCTATCAGCTTAGTAAGAGAGCTTGTATACAACAATCTTAATAAAAAAATAATTATAGATGCAGATGGATTAAGAGCTATTGAACTTGGAAGAAAATTAAGTAAGAATATTATCATTACTCCTCATATTTTTGAGTTTATTAATACTTTTCAATTAAATAAAAATGATGTATTAAGCAATCCTTATCATTTTGCTAAGTTAATTTCAATAGAATACGAATGTATAGTATTATTAAAGTATATACCCACTATAATCACTAATGGTAGTGAATCTTATTATAATATAGGAGGCAATAATGGTATGTCTACAGCTGGTGCTGGTGATGTATTATCTGGAATAATAGCTTATTTTGCGGCTCATTATGATAGTTTGCTTTTAGCTGGGTCTATGGGTGCTTTGATACACTCACTTGTAGGTGATATTTATGCTAGTAGGTATAATGTAGAAAGTTTAACTGCAAGTGATTTGATTAATCATTTAAAGGATGTTGATTTTGAATAAAAAGGATTTTACTTCAAATTTACTATTTTTATGTCCAGCTATAATTTGGATGTGTATTATTACTTATTTGTCATCTCAGGAGCATTTGCCAGATGTACAAGAGTTATTTAAAAATGCAGATAAGGTAGCTCATTTTGGTGTATATTTTATTCTAAGTATATTATTGATGATAGGTATTTCTAGCAATTTTAGAATAAAAAGGGAACTAAGTATATTTTTTGTATTTATAATTGGTTCAGGTTTTGCAGCATTAGATGAATACCACCAATCTTTTGTGCCGAATCGCACACCTGATTTTTATGATTTAATAGCGGATGTAATTGGCATTATACTAGGTGTAATTTTATATAAATATATAGTGAGAATTGTATCCAAAATTCCATTTTTTAAAAAATTATAATATAATTTTATTACATTTGAACAAAATAAATTAATACTTTTTGTATTCTTAATTATTAGAATATTTAACTAAAACAAACAACAAAGTGTATATAACAAATAAATTAAATTATATATTATTATTTTGGTCTTTTACTATATCAATTGTTAGTCAACCTATTGATAATAAAAGGAATATAGTAATCAACAATTATTCGATTAACGATAAGCTGATAAATTTTTCTAATCAAGAGATTTTCCTTTCTTCTAACGACTCTATTAGTTTTTTTTATGGATTAGAAGTTCAGCCAACTGCTAAAAAAGATGCTTTCTTGTTCAAAGTATCTCTTAAGGTAAATAACGATTCATCTGTAATAAATACTGGACAAAATTTTATAAGCTATAAAGGTCTGGCAGAAGGAAGATATAAATTAACTATTACTGCATTCGATTTACAAAGGAAATGGAATGCTAAACCTTATGAATTAGAATTTGATGTAGATAACACAAAAGCTCAATTACAAAGGCAATTGGATTCTATAAAATTATTAAACGAAAAGAATAAATCAATCAAGAATAATGATAGTTTAGAACCTCACGAGGCAATGCTTTCTATTAATTATATAATTGGTATTGGTATATCTTTGGTTGCAATATTGATTTTTGTTATTATCTTTGTAAAAAGAAAACAAATTGGTTTTAATAATCAAAGGGGCAAAATAATGGATAATAAAAGTAATACTATAGAAGAATTGAATTTATTAAAGACTGAGAATAGCGAACTTAGGGCCGAGATAGCTGAATTGAGAGGGCAGATAGATGCTTTGAATGCTAGAGGTGAATTGCTTAATAAGCAAAATAAGGAGTTACAAAGTAATCTTAATAAATTAGAACATAGTAAAGATGAATTGGAGGAATTACAAAAGCAAAAAGACGAATTGTTTGCTGTTATTATTCACGATATCAAAAACCCTGCATCTCTTATTAAGTCCCTAGTAGAATTGCTTACTTCTTATGATTTAACTGCAAGCGAACAGCAAGAAATTATTCAAGATATAGCTCAAACTACAAGCAAAATTGTATCTCTTTCGCAAGAAGTAACTAAAATTTTATCATTAGAAAGTAGTACTGTTCATCTAAATTATGATTTAATCGATATTAATGAGGTAATTAAAGATGTAAACCAGAAGAATCAAATTGCGGCAAAAAATAAATCTATCAATTTATTCACAGAATTGATGGAAAAGCTACCACAAGGAGAATTCGACCATCAGAAAATAGATGAAGTTATTGACAATTTGGTATCTAATGCTATTAAATTTACTCCTAATGGTGGAGCAATAAGAATTAAATCGAGCAAAGAACTAAATAATTTAGTGGTAGAAGTAAGTGATAATGGATTAGGCCTTACTGAGGAAGATCTTAAGCAGACTTTTAAACGAGGGATCAAATTATCTGCTCAGCCAACTGCGGGCGAATCATCTACAGGCTTAGGCTTATGGATAGTCAAAAAATTAGTAGAGAGCCATAACGGTAGAGTCTGGGTCAAAAGTACTCTGGGTAAAGGTTCTACTTTTGCATTTTCAATTCCTTTAAAAAGAGAAAAATAGATTTTGATATTAGATCATATTAATTTTTAAATTTTAATTATTTATTAACGTCTATATATATTTGTATATATCAAATCAATGCGTGGTAATTCATTCGGCAACGAATATAGTAAGATAGATTTTCATTTAATAAAAAGACTTTTAGTTTTCCTAAGACCTTATAAATATTACGTAATTTTAGCATTTGTACTAACAATTATCGTATCAGCTTTAGGTCCATTTTTACCTTATTTAACTAAGACTGCAATAGACAAATATATAACTCCAAAAGATTATAACGGGCTACTCAAAATCACGGCATTCATTTTCATAATTTTGTTTATTAATAGTGTAGTAAGGTTTTCGCTCTCTTATCTTATGCAATGGGTAGGTCAATTAGTATTGAATGATATTAGACTAAAACTATACAATCATATTCAATTATTATCGATGAAATTTCACGATAAGAATCCAGTTGGGAAAATGGTAACTCGTGTATCTAATGATGTAGAGGCTCTCAATCAATTGTTTTCGAGCGGATTGGTATTGATGATTACTGATATTATGCTAATATTTTGGATATTAGGGTTTATGTTTTATACTGATACTAAGCTCTCATTTTTATCTATTGTTGTCTTACCACTTCTATTGATAGCCACATCAATTTTTAGAAAGAAAGTAAGGGTATTATTTGCTAAATTACGAGCAGAAGTATCTATTTTAAATACTTTTCTGAATGAATTTATTAGTGGTATATCTACTATTAAGCTGTTTGGACAAGAGAGTAAATTGAATTATGAATTTGATATGATTAATTTGAGAATACAGGATTATAATATCAGAACTGTATTTTATTATTCTATATTTTATCCAGTTGTAGAAATGATTTCGGCTTTTGCAATAGCTATTATTTTGTGGTATGCTACTGGGAATATTCTTTCTGGTGTGATGACAGTAGGTATATTGGTTGCTTTTTTGCAATATGCTCAGATGTTTTTTAGACCCATTAGAGATTTGAGTGAAAAATACACTACTCTGCAAAGTGCAATGGTGGCTGCAGAGAGAATTTTTCATACCTTAGATATTGATGATGAAATAGATAAAAATACTAATTTATTAGAGTTCGCTGAATTAAAGGATAATATAGAATTTAAAGATTTATGGTTTTCGTATGATGATTCCAAATGGGTATTGCAAAATATTAATTTTAGTATCAAAAAAGGAGAAACTGTAGCTATTGTAGGTGCTACTGGTAGTGGCAAAACGACTATTATAAGTCTATTGAGTAGATTTTATGATATTAGCAGAGGAAATATTTTAATTGATAGTATTGATATTAATTCTTATAGCCAAAGCTCTATCAGAAAAAAGATAGCTATTGTTCAGCAGGATGTATTTTTGTTTTCACGAAGTATTTATGATAATATCTCTATGGGGAATGAGAATATAAGCAAAGAAGCAGTAATACAATCAACTAAGGACTTGGGGGCTTTTGAATTCATAAATAGATTAGAATATGGATTGGATACAATTGTTTCTGAAAGAGGACAGACATTGTCATCTGGACAAAGACAGCTGATTTCATTTTGTAGAGCTTATGTAACTAATCCAGAGCTATTAGTTTTGGATGAAGCAACTTCAAATATAGATACTCAAACTGAATTGGTAATTGAGCATTCGTTAGAAAAATTATTGAAGAACAGAACATCTATTGTTATAGCTCATAGGCTCTCTACAATCAAACGTGCAGATAAAATTATAGTACTACACAAGGGCCAAATAAAAGAAATAGGTACTCATAAGGAATTATTACAAAAGGGTGGATTTTACTCAAAATTATATCAAATTCAATATGAAAATCTCGAAGTTTAGTTTATATTTACATTTATTTATTTAACAATTTTAAGTATTATTAATATGGAAGAACGAAAATCAAGTTATAGTTATCAAGATTTAATCGATTCTGCTAATGGAACTCTCTTTGGGCCAAATGTAGGCAAATTACCATTACCAAATATGCTGATGATGGATAGAATTACTCATATTTCCAATGAAGGTGGAAAGTACAATAAGGGTGTGGTAGTGGCTGAGATGGATATTAAACCTGATTTGTGGTTCTTCGGTTGCCATTTCAAAGACGACCCTGTAATGCCGGGTTCGTTGGGATTAGATGCAATGCTACAATTAACAGGTTTTTACCTTACTCATTGTGGATATGAAGGTAAAGGAAGGGCTTTGGGTTGTGAGAAATTACATTTTACTGGGCAAGTATTACCTACTAATAAGTTAATTACTTATACTATAGATATTAAAAGAGTAATCAATATGAAATTGATTATGGTGATATCAGATGGTACTCTATCGGTAGATGGCCAAGATATTTATTATTGCGAATCTATGAAGGTAGGCCTTTTTAAATAATGTTATAAAAAAGTGCATAGTTTAAGTTCAACTATTAGTTTTATTTAAATTTAAAATCATTTTTTATAAAATTATTATTGAATTTAAAAAGAAAGTTACTGAAAGTATAATTAATGAATTGATAAAAACCAAATGAAAAATATTTAGTAAAATTATTCCTATTTTCGAAATAGACAATGTAAAGTAAATAATTCAATGCTATCTTATCACTTCTTTTAAGGATACTAATATTACTAAAATAAGCAAAAACCTCTTTTAATAAAAGTTTATGAGAATCGAGACTTCGGTGGGTTATTCTATTATTTTTATGTCTTCTGACAATATTTGTTGCTTCTTTAATATTTCCCGGTAAGAACTTAAAATGATAAGCTAACCTATACCATAATTCAGTATCTTGATGCAAATATAATTTAGTATTAAATAAATGTTTCTCAAAGATATATCTCTTAAAGGTGATTGAATTTGTATGGAAAAAACCAAAAAAACCTTGAACCATAATTCGAAATAGTTTATCTGGAGGAATATTTTTAATAATAGTAATAAATTCTATATCCTCATTTCTATAATTTACTCTGGATGTTGCTTCGTAAACTCCATCGCAATCTGGGTTGCCAGCAAAGACTTGTTTGGTTGTAGTAAATCGGTTTGGTAAATAATAATCATCGGCATCTAAAAATGAAATATATTCATATTTAGCATATAATATCCCTAAATTTCTGCTTGCTCCCGGACCTCGATTTTCATTATTTGGATGTGTAAATAATCTTACCTTTTCAAATTCTACATAAAGTTGTTGGCATACTTCTAAAGCATTATCGGGTGAACAATCTTCTATTAGAATAATTTCGCCTACTTCTTCTAAATTATTGGCAGATATTACAGCATCTCTTACAAAATTTGCTGCGTTATATACAGGTATTATTACTGATACTTGAAATGACATATCAGATCATTTTATTTGAAAGTTATTTATTATTTTTTGATTATAATACGATAGTTTATTTTAAATAATAAACTTGGGAATAAAGAATTTATATTTTTATAAGAAATTATTAATATAGTTTTAATTTTATGTGAATATTTATTAAAATAAAATAAAATAAATTTATTATTAAGGGCTTTTTTATTTTCTTTTTCAAGGTTCTTAATGTTATAAAAATAAAATAGTGTTTCTTGTAGAAATAATTTATAAGATTTATTATTTTTATGAATGATTCTATTCCCGGGATGCCTTCTAACAATATTTGTCTTTTCTTTAATATTCCCCGGTAATAACTTAAAATGATAAGCTAACCTATACCAAAATTCAGTATCTTCGTGTAGGTATAATTTAGTATTAAATAAATGTCTATCAAATATGTGCTTTTTTAATGTAATTGAATTTACATTAAAACGACCCCATGAACCTTTTAGCATAATTATAAATAGTTCTTCCGATGGGATAATTTTTCGATAGGCAACAAATTCTATTTCTTCATTTTTCTCGTTCACTATTGATGATGCTTCGTAAACTCCATCGCTATCTGTATTTTCAGCAAAAACTTGTTTGGTTATAGTAAATCGATTTGGTAAATAGTAATCATCAGCATCTAAAAATGAGATATATTCATATTTAGAATTTATTATTCCTAAATTTCTGCTTGCTCCAGTACCGCGATTTTCATTATTTGGATGAGTAAACAATCTTACCTTTTCAAATTCTTCATTTAGTTGTTGGCATACTTCCAAAGCATTATCGGGTGAGCGATCCTCTATTAAAATGATTTCGCCCACTTCTTCTAAATTATTAGCGGAAATTACAGCATCTCTTACAAATTTTGCGGCATTATAGACGGGAATTATTACAGATACTTGAAATGACATATCAGATCATTTTATTTGAAAGTTATTTATTATTTTTTGGTTATAATACGATAGTTTATTTTAAATAATAAACTTGGGAATAAAAAATTCATTATCTTATATGATATTATTGTTATTGCTCTAATTAGATATGAATACTTGGCAAAATAAGTTAACATAAGTTTATTATTGAAGACTTTTTTATTTTTGTTATCAAGGCTCTTAATGTTATAAAAATATAATAATGTTTCTTTTAGAAACAATTTATAAGTTTCATTATTTCTATGAATGATTCTATTCCCTGAATGCCTTCTAACAATATTTGTCCTTTCTATAATATTCCCCGGTAATAACTTAAAATGATAAGCTAACCTATACCATAATTCAGTATCTTGATGTAAGTTTAATTTAGTATTAAATAAATGTTTATCGAAAACATATCTCTTTAAGGTAATTGAATTTGTATTAAAACGACCCAATTTACCTATTAACACTATTTGAAATAGTTTTTCTGGAGAGAATTTTCTAGAAAAAGCAACAAATTCTATCTCTTCATTTTTTTCGTTTATAATTGATGATGCTTCATAGACTCCATCGCATTCAGGATTCTCAGCAAAAACTTGTTTAGTTATAGTAAATCGATTTGGTAAGTAGTAATCATCGGCATCTAAAAATGAAATATATTCATATTTAGCATTTAATATTCCTAAATTTCTGCTCGCTCCCGGACCTCGATTCTCATTATTTGGATGTGTATATAATCTTACCTTTTCAAATTCTTCATTAAGTTGTTGGCATATTTCTAAAGCATTATCGAGTGAACCATCTTCTACTAAAATGATTTCGCCCACTTCTTCTAAATTATTGGCAGATATGACAGCGTCTCTTACAAATTTTGCTGCATTATATACGGGGATTATTACGGATACTTGAAACATTATAATATTAGGCTCTATTTGTTTGTAAATAAATGATATATTTGTAGCATAAGATTCAATAAGAAACAATATATCACAATAATTACATTATTTAAAATATTATTATTATCCCAAATAGAATTGTTATTATTCAACTCTTTGAATGCTGATAAAATTCCAATTTTTTTTACATACATTTGAAAAAAATACACTCTCGTTTTTTTTAATGCTTTATTAATAGCTTTTTGATATTTACCATTTGTGGCAGAGTTAAATTTATAAAGTGTATTATTTCTATGTAAATAGTGATCTTTCATAAATTCAACATTATTTAGATTGACTGTCCAAGATTGCTCGCCAGACATATACCTATAATTGCACATATTATCTGGTAAATACACTACTTTGGCTTGAGATGATAATAATATTGCTAAAAAGAAATCACCAGCAGTTTTTATATTATGGTACCATTCTGGTGGATTTTCAATTAATTTTTTTCTGAATAGCATTGAAGCAGTATGAAATCCCCAACCACCATTTACTATCATCTCATTACAATTCAAAGTCATAATCTCATCGTTTTTAGAAGCTTTTTGAATTCTTGATTTGTTGTTAGGTATATCTAGCACATTTCCTGCATGCAAGGCTAACCCATACTCCTCATTTACCTCCAAAAATTCAACTTGCTTTTGGAGTTTTAGGGGGTCGGTCCAGTAGTCGTCTCCTTCGCATAGGGCGATGTATTTGGCAACGTATTTAGCATCTCTAAAGGGTCTTAGTGCAATGCGACGCTTTTCGCCCTTTCCAAATGTATTTTCCTTTTGGCAGAAGGCAAAAATTAGATTTGGGTACTTTATAGCGTATTCTTTTACTATTTCAGCTGTTTTATCAGTAGAGGCATCTTCGAAAATACATATCCTAACAGGAAATGTAGTCTTCTGCATAAGTATTCCATCTATACAATCACGTATATATGGCTCGTGGTTGTATGTTAATGTACTTGTAGATACTAAGGGTATTGTTCCTTCTTGCCAGACTTGTTCTGAAATAGGTATTGGTTTGGGAAGAGGAGTAAAGTTGTATTGCTGATTTATCATTTAATATCTTCAGGTTTATTAATACGAATTACTTTTGCTGGAACACCAACAACTGTAGTATAATCGGGAATATCTTTCGTAACAACTGCACCAGCACCAATTCGAGCGTATCTGCCAATATAATTACAAGAGTCTAATATAATAGCATTTATTCCTATATACGCACCTTCCTCTATTACTAAATTAGTAGGTATATTTATATCTAATCCTTTCTTATATTCTTCTAAATCCCTGTGATGCGATTCAATTACAACTCCTCTTGCTATCTTCACATTATTTTTTATAGCAACTTTACCACTATAATCAATAAAAACATTCTTAGCTAATAAAACATTATCCCCTATTTTTATACTTCCTTTTAAATAATGTTGTCTTGTTAATTCTACCCCATACTCAACAAAGCAATTATCGCCCATATTATATCGCTTTTTATAAGCTAAGTTTCTTTTCTCTCTCAAGTGAGGTAATTCATATTTTTTTGAATTATATTTATTCAAAAATTTTCGATTCTCTACAAAATCCTTTTGCCACTTATCTCTTTCAATACCCTTAACTTTATACTCATTACCAATTAATTCCCTTTCACTCCTCACTTTTTTATAAAACTCTTCTTTTAAATATTGATTAGACCACATCTTATATTTGAAAAAGCAATAAAACATATCAGCAACTATAATAAATCTAACGATAGATGATTGGTTTTCTTTTATCTGTATTGATTTTGAATGTATTAGCGAATATTTTATTATTTGTTTAAAGCGACGATAATCCATTTTAATTGCTTTCTAATTTTATATTTATAAATATATCAATTGTTTTTATATTATATTTTGTGACTAATTGATATCATTATATATGAGTTTGGTATCTAATTCCCATATGATTGACTATCTATTTAATATTAAGTTAGTATGCTCGAAATATCTAATAATTCCCCTATTTTATAATCCCATTCTTGTGGATAAATTGGCTCCATACCACCACCATGTGCAAAAGTCATTTCTCCAACATAAGGCTTACCGTCATATTCATAAAAATCTACTCTAACAAACGGAAAAGGCTTAGATAACTTTTTAGCAATATCTAACATTGCATTAAAAGAATTAGGTTTTTCTATTGGATATGATGCTTTTTTGAACTCACGTTCAAATGGCATTTCTTGCCAATCTAAATTATAGAAATTAAAAGATTTATTTGTAAATCTTTCCGAAACTACCAAAACAAAATGAATTATACCATTAAAACAATAAAATTTATAATCCTTTAAATCATTGTTAGGTATTTCGAGGTATTCTTCTGCTAAAATTCTTGGGTGAATATTTTTATCCCATACCCTGAAGGACCTTTGGCAACTATTCCAAGGCTGTAACCACTCTGAAACTTCGTATTTTACTCTATCAATATCTTCTTTACTTTTATCATTTACAAAAATTATATTATTTGAAAGTTCTGATAAGTTAGATTTTATTACAAATTTATTAGGCAATTCATCAAATAGTATTAAACTCTCATCATCCCAATAACCATAAAGTTTTGCGGTATAATCTTCACCAATTTTTTCCTTTATATACTCTTTAAAGGAAATTTTATCAACTATTTTAGCTAAATCAGTATGCGAATAATTCAAGCTATAATAACAGATTTTTTCATTAAATGATTTTGGATTAATTAAATTAGGCATATATCCAACTATATTTTAAAATGCACCTTTTAACCAAACTTCTCTTTGTTTTTTTGTTACATTCTGATGCATAAACCACGTTAGATAATCCATTTTCTTCATTTTGGACAATTCTTTTTTATCAATTAATTTTTCCATTTTGCCTCGAAAATATCTCTAATAGTCGCTTCTATATTATATTTTGGCGACCAATTAGTATCATTATAGAAGAGTGTAGAGTCTAATTCTGCAATTATTTTAGTTCTCGAAGGTTCTCTCTGTATATTCACATCAATACCATAATCAATACCAACTTTCTTTATAGTTTCTGCTATTTCTTCTAAAGTATAACTTTTTATGTATCCTAAATTATAAATATTTTTCCATTTTTTAGCAGGAATATTAAGTAATGCAATAATTCCAGCAGTAGCATCTCGAGTATCAATTTGTGACAAAAGTACTATGGAAGAAATAATTTTAATCTCTTTTTTATCAATAGCTTGGTTAATCAATTTAGTTACAGATCTATAATCTGCCCCATTTCCAACAAGACCAGCTAATCTCATACTTGTAAAACTACTCTCAGAATTATAAAATTTATTATAAAGATATAATTCTGAAAAATATTTAGCTAAACCATAATTAGTATTTGGATGGACATCATCAGTTTCTGTCCAAATACATGGCGAATTACCATAAACTTCTTGACTTGAAATATTAATTATAGAAATATACTTTAATTTAGATAAATCATTAAATAATTCTGTTGTAAATAACATACTTTTCGCAATTTCTTTTGCACCCTTTTCAGCTCGTGCAAAAGCACAATGGATAACTATATCAATCTTTTTAAATGGTACTTTATTATCATAAAATTCTTCTAATGAAAAAATCTTAAATTTATTTTCAAATTTATCTAAAAGTAATTGCTTTTTACTAGTTATAGCATACAGATTGAAACTATTCTTATTAATCATCTGCGAGATTAACTCAGTTCCTAATAATCCATTAGCTCCTGTAATTAAGATATTCATATTACTTCATCAGTATTAAATATCGGCAATAAAATTGAATTATTATTTTCATCAAGTATATCTATTTCATTTACTATATTATTGATTAGATTTTTCATCTCATCTTTTGATTTTGAAACACCTAACACTCTTAAAACAACTTGGTTTAATGTTCCAATTGCACTCTGAGGTATTGCATATCCTATTGGATAACTTTTTATAACTTTAATAACACCATCAAAAGATTCTATTTTATCTAAACCAATGTATTTATTTATTATGCCCGACTTTCCTGAAATACTAATTATAAATGCATAATTACCATTTAAAAACGGATCTACTTTATTTTGTATATTATTATCATCCATTATACCCGTTAGAGCAAAATTGGTCATCATTTTTAGTGGATTATAATTACATAATGTTTCAAGAATATGATATTCTTGTGTACCTGTTAATCTAAAACCCATATCATAAAAAAGAAACTGTTCAGAATTTGCAAAAGACTGAATGAATACCATTCCATTTTTTAACTCAAATGATTGTAACGTATTAATAACTTTATCATTTAATTCATTAATATACTTATTTAGATGAATAGAAGGAAAAGTATATAGTGTCGGTAATGGTATAGTATTTTCTAAATTATTAACATTTTTAAGATAACGATCTGCCATTGCAGATAACATTATTTTACCATCTTGGATTATATAAAAAATTGTAACTTCTATTGATTGTATATATTGTTCGATTAAAATTTCATTTTTAGGTGAATTGGCAATAGCTTTATCGTAACCCATTTTCAATTCGTTCTTGTTATTACAAATTGAAATACCTCTCCCAGCACTTGAATCACTTGGTTTAATGAGTATTGGGTATTGTACATTATTTGCAAATATTTCTAATTCATTACTTTCTAATTTATATTCAGGAACAACGGGTACATCAAATTGTTTAAAAATTTCCTTATATATACTCTTAGTTGATGTTTTGTAAAGCTGCTCCTTAGTAGCATAAAATGGAAGATTTAATTTATTACATATTTCACATGTCATATTAATATTAAAATCATGAATTCCAGTAAAGACAGCTTTTACATTATATAATTTAGCTTTTTCACAGATTAAATCAACTTCAGCAGTTGATATATCCCACTTTTCATCAGCTATTTGCTTTGCTATTGAAATATCTTCAGATAAATTATCCGTTACTATTACATAATATCCTTTATTTTGCAAATAATTAACAATATCAATTGTACCTAATGGTTTACCACCTAATATTAAAACCTTTTCTCTCATACTAATTCATGCATAGACAGCATTTGCCTAACCGTTTCTTTTGAATTAAACATCAGTACATCTATAATAGACAGCCAAGATATAAATTCATTATTAAACTGCTTATATTTTATTTCTTGAGATTTAATAAAATTAAGTTCTATACCCTCATTTGCAAATATTTCTTTATTATATAGTTCTTGCCCGCCGTTAGCATTTATATAATGAGTAGCACCGAGTTCTTTGCAAATAGCGATAATTCTTTCTTGATTTTTGTAATTTTTTGTATAATTTAACTTTTCAGAAGAAACTATTATTTCTGTATCAATATTTAAATATGCTAAAACTTCAACTATACTCTTATGAGCTAATTCAGAAATCAAATTACATTCATAAGTTAGTACTTTTTCGATAATTGAATAAACATCTTTAAAATAAGGTGCTTTGATATAAGTCTGTTGAATAGTTTTTATCAACTTGTTTCTATTACCTGTAAAATTAACATTATTAATAAGCTTAAATGAACTAGCATCCTTTAAATGAACTGTAAGATAGTTATCTTTACCATTAATTAATATTCTATTCCTATTAATCCAACCATTTTTTATAAAATTCACATCATCATAAATAACAAATTTATCAACAGCATTTATTAACTGAAAATACCCAATATATGGGAAAAAATACGGTTGCATTATTGCGATTTTCATAGAAATTTATATATTTACCAGAAGTTAAAAATTTGTTACAATATCAATTAATTTTTTCTTTATTTCTGAATCTTCATAAATTATACCAATATATTCAATCTTTTCAGAATAATCAATACCCTCAAAATATGCTAATTGAGCTCTAAATAGTTTCTCTGAAAATAAATTGCCATAAATTTCATTTGCACGCAAAGTAATATCTTTAACTGTAAAAAATTTTTCTAATAAAATACATAAATCTACATAATCTTTCCATTTAGCTCTTCTGCCAAGCACATAAACTTTCATCGCTGAGAAGTCAAGTAACTGCGGCATTTGTATAATATTTTCAAATTTAATAGATTTATCTATTTCAAATGGATAATTAAAGAAAGTAATTTTTACATTATTAACAATCATATCCAAATGCCCAGAAACATTACGAATAACATTGAAATGAAATTTATATTTCTTAATTTTATCTATTATCTTGTTGGAATTAATTTCACATGATCTAAATAAATCAAAATTAATCGAACGACGATGACCAATTTGCAATGCAATGGCAGTGCCTCCAACCAAATAAAATGTTCTTTTGAATTCTTTTATCAAAGGTAAAATCTCAATTTGATCATTATTTAAGATATTTTTATGCATTTTTTGTAAAATACTCCATAAATAAATTATATATCTCGGGGAATATATTTTTCTTTCTTCTATCAGATAAATTATTAAAAATCATTTTCGCTTGATTAATACCTACAATATCTAAATATTCTTTAATTGTTGGCATTTCTGAATAATTTAAGATATACTCCAAAAGCAATTCATCACTTACATTTATTTTACTATCTTCTGGAATAGACCAAAAAAGATATGAATTCTTTAAAATAAAATTTTTTAACTTTTTGCTTCTTTCCTGCATATTTTTAGTTATATTTTTGCACTATATCTTAGTAATTTAATCGTTTATGCAAAATATATATTGATAAATTATATTAGTTTCTTTACTATATTTAATTATTTATTTTCCAATAACCACCTTTGGCTGGACCAATTCGTTCTAAAATTCCAAGAGATTTTAATTTCACTATATTTTCTTTGATTTTTCTTTGTGAAATACCTACTATGTTAGCTAATTCCCTTGTACTAATCCTATTATTTTTGCTAATCTCTAACATTATTAGCGATTGATTATCGGTGACCTTATCGGTGACCTTATCGGTGACCTTATCGGAATATGTTTCTGGGACATTTTCATTTAAATGATTAGTATGTATAATTATCCAAAATGCATCTGTAAAATTAAAACTAATCTTATTAGACTACAAAATATCCACCTGTTTTACGGCTACCCCTACGCTCTATCAATTTTAGTTTAATTAATTCAGCAATCTGCCTTTCTATTGTTTTAATAGATCTATCGCTTAAAATAGCTGCCAATTCTTTCGCTTTAATACCCTCATTTTGTTTAATCTCACTTAACACTGAATTTAATCCCTCATTTAATCCCTTATTTAATCCCTCATTTAATCCTAAGCTATAACTTAATTCAGCAATTATCCCATTAGGAGCACTTTTTAATTCAAAATTAATTGGATGCCACAATTTGTGATTTCTATTCATTGAGTTCTTTTTCTGTTATCTAAAGCATAAAATCTAAAGAAAATCTTTTTATATTTCTCTTAACAGCTTGATTTAGCACTCTTGTTTGTACACCATAAATTCTTATAGATACCTATCAAACATAACTTGCAAGCCACGTAAAGTATATATTTTACTACTAATATCTATCGTATCATATATAACAATTTCCTTATTCACTTATCTACTTTCGTATTAACTCCACTACTCTATCTACTGTTTCTATCTCCAAATCAGGGTAAATTGGTAAGCAGAGTACTTGCTCAGTTATTTTTGTTGCAATTGGCAAATTTTCAGGGTTTGCTGAATCTAACCCTCTATATGTTGGGAATTGGCTAATTAATGGGTAAAAATATCTTCGTGCATAGATATTATTTACTTTTAATTTATTATAAACAGCATCTCTTGATTGTCCATAGATTTGCTCATCTATTAATATAGGGAAATATGCATAATTATGTTTAATGCCGTCTATATCTTTTAAATAATGAATTCCTTCAATATTGCTCAAATTTTCTCTATAATAGTTTGCTATCTTTTTTCTTTTTTCAATGGCTTTATCAACGTATTTCAATTGTAATAATCCAAAAGCTGCTTGTACTTCATTCATTTTAGCATTTATTCCGGGTGCTATTACAGTTGTCTCACCAGCAAAACCAAAGTTCTTTAAATTATCTATTCTTTTTTTCATTTTTTCATCTTTACATATAATAGCGCCACCTTCAAAAGTATTATATACTTTAGTGGCATGAAAACTTAATATAGATAAATCACCGTAATTACATACTGAATTGCCATTTATTTCAACACCAAATGTATGACAAGCATCATAAATTAAATGTAAACCATAAGTATCTGCTATTTCCTTAATTCTATCTACATTACAAGGGTTTCCATAAACATGAACGGGCAATATAGCAGTAGTTTTTGGGGTAATTAATGCTTCAATTCGTTCAGGATTAATAGTAAAAGTATCAGGTTCTATATCGCAAAAAACGGGTTTAATACCATTCCACCATAGTGAATGTGTAGATGCTACGAAACTAAATGGAGTTGTAATTACCTCGCCAGTTATCCTAAGTGCTTGTAATGCGGTAATTAAAGCTAATGTACCATTAGAAAACAGTGAAATATATGGCACCCCAAGGTATTCGCATAATTTATGTTCTAATTCTTGATGATACTTCCCATTATTAGTAAGAATTTTACTCTCCCAAATATCTTCAAGATAAGGTATAAACTCCTCTAAGGGGGGCATAAATGGTTCTGTAACAAATGTTGTTTTTTGTTGCATTGTTATTTACTTTTTTTAAATATACTTTTTAATTTGCCTATAATTGGCCCGTAAACGAATTCAAGTTTGATGCCTCTATACGAGAGTAGAAACATATTTGAGTTAAAAATAGCTTGGAAATTGATATTGGAATTACCTATTAATTGTTCAATTCTATCCTTTAAAGGCTTGATTGCTATTTCTACTCGACGATAATCCTTTTTCTTTAATAAATAATTAACAATATCTAACCTAATTTGCAATACTGCATATCTTTTAGAAGTAGCATCTCTTGCGGTCCATTGACCGCCTGAATGATGAACATAAATAGTTGGTTCAATGTCTTTTAAAAACTTACCACTTCCATAAGTTCCAAGCATAGCGATAAGTTTAGCATGTCCAATAAAATCAAATAAATCATCATCCTTAGAATTTAGAAAAATATTTTTTATAGGCATAGCGTCATAAATTATATGTCCGACAGGTGTACCTAATAGTTCATCTCCTATATAATCTTTTGGAGATTCAGGGTATAATTTTTCACTTATTATCCCTTTAATTTTAGTTCTATAGGAATGATAAGAAATATATACATCTTTATTTAATTCCATAAAGTCGAATTACTTTTGTAATTTCAATGGGTCAGTCCAATAGTCATCGCCATCCATTAAAGCAACATAATCACCTCTACAAGCCATAATACTGCGAACCCTATTTGCTTTTTGTTTTACATTATAATCTGCTGTAATTACTCTTATTAAATTAGGATATTTTTTAGCATACTCAAAGACTAATTCTCTTGTACCATCTGTACTAAAATCTTCTTCAATTATAATTTCCCAAGGGAAATTTACTTTTTGCATTAAGACGCTTTCTATACTATCTTTGAATAGATTAATATGATTATAAGTTACTAACTTTACTGATACTCTCGGTTTAGGTACTGCATTAATTACATTATTGGGTATTTCATAGGAATCTGCATTTTTTTTCTTTATCTCATCGTTCATATATTTAACTTATTATTAAATAATTCATCGAATCAGTTTAGTACCTATAACTCCTGCAACTCAACCATTCGCTTGAATGATTGATTTACATTTAATAAGTTGTTATATGGTTCTATAGCTTCTATTCTGCCTTTATTCATAAAGACTATTCTATCAGCATTTTTTATAGTAGATAATCTATGGGCAACAATAATAATCGTATATCTACCTTTTAGCATATCGATATTATTTTGAATATCCTTTTCAGTTTCGCTATCAAGTGCTGAAGTAGCCTCATCCATTATCAATATATCTATATCTTTATATAGTTCTCGAGCTATTGATATTCTCTGTTTCTGACCACCGCTAAGATTAATTCCGTTATTTCCTAATAAAGATTCTTCTTTTAATTTTAAACTGTTTATAAAGTCATTTATAGAGGCTTTTTGTATTGCTATATTAAATCGCTCTATATTTTGGGCGTTTTTTTCTGCCCACATCGTAACATTGTTATATATGGTATCATTAAAGATAATGGGTTCTTGTGTAATGTATCCGATTCTTTGTTGGAATGATGAAATATTTAAATCTGTAGAAACTAAATCATCAATATAATAATTGCCAGAATTTAATGGTAGTAAGCCAGCTAATATATTTACAAGTGTGGTTTTACCACTGCCACTTTCACCAACTAAGGCAATCGTTTCATTTTTATTTATTTCTAAATTAATATCATATAAAACAGTGTAATTATCAAAAGCAAAATCTGCATTTACTATCTGCAATTTTTTATTAAATTTAGTGAAATTATAAGTTCCATTTGTTTCTATTGCACTTTTTAATTCATTTTGGAAATTTTGAACATTACTTAGTGAACCTGAAACTGATAAAAATCTATTCCAAGCGGTTTGAACTGTTGTTAATGAGTTCAAAGCTCTATAGAAGAATAACAAACTAATTAATATACCGCCCAAAGAGCCTGAAAATAATAATACCTGAATTAATATAACTGCAACTACAATTGCTATCAGCATTGGCTCTCGGGCAGATGATAAAATAGCACTTAATACATCTATTTTCTTTCTTGAATTTTCTATTTCATATATGTTCTCTTGCATCTTTTGAGTAAAATAACTCGATAAACCCGTGGCTTTTAAATATTTAAAATTAGCAATAAATTGAATAATTAAACCCTGATATGAATGAGATGACTTGGTAATTTTTTTAGATTCAAGTATTGTCAATCTATAAAGGTATTTATATGAATAATTAGAAATATAAGCACCAATCGACACGAGTATTGCAAATTGAAAATCAACAAAAAAGGCAAAACTCATATAAACCGCTACTAACACACCTTCCTGAAATGCTTGGAAGTAATATACATAGCTATTTACTACATTATTAACTTCACCAGTTAGAGTATTCTGTATTCTACCAACATCAGATTTGACAAATACCTTGTATTTCATTCGGTTTATTAGGCTTATCATTTCTAATCTTAGCTTTCTAATGAAAGACTGTTGGAGTACAACTTTATATACTAATGAATAATAAGTAATCGCACCTTTTGCTATAAAGAAAAATAGCATCATTAGTAATATTGAATATAGATTAATAGGAATACCTATATCTTGCACATTGGTGATGAGAAAACCTAAACCACTCATTGATGATGGATCTATTGCTGTATCACCACTAACCATCTGTAATAATGGTAAGAACATAGTTAACCCAAATCCATCAAGAATACCAACTAAGATACTTAAACCTACTACTATGAATATTTTATATTTAAGATATTTATAAAAATATAGCGAGTTGGTAAAATTTTTCTTAATTATATCGGTAAGCTTTTGTTTCATTGTTTAATTAATAAACATTAACTTCTGGGTAACAGGTTGATGTCAGTTTTCCATTTGATGAAGTAACTCATAGAAAGCAGCCCTAAAATCTTAAGGAGTGACATTGAGATAGCAGCACCTGTAATTCCGTATAAATTTATTAAGATTATATTTAATATGATATTTAAAATTATTTCTACTAACATATTTAAGAATTGAATTTCAGGCTTACCTGTCATAGTTAAAAAACCACCCATAAAATTATAAGTACCTAAAAAACTAACCCCAATTAAAATTATATAATATATATGAATATTTTCTGCATAATCTTTATTATTCATTATAAAAAATACAATTATTGGAAAAACAATTGCAGATAAAATAACTACGGGTATCATTATCTTTTTAAGAATTGATTTTATATAATTGACCTTTTGCTGTAATTCATCTTTTTTACCTTCATACCACAATTTTGATATTATTGGATTAAAATTAGTAGCTACTGCTGATGGTATCATTAGTATTCCATTGCAAATTGTCGAAGCAAAGGAATAAATACCAACATTATAATTATTCAAAAAGAAACTTATTAGAAAGATATCAATCTTACCATTTGTCTCGCTTATTATTGATACTAATAAAGTCTTGCCACCAAAATATAAATGCTTTATTACCCATTCTTTACTTAAAAATAAAGTAAATTTGAAAAATTGTCTAATTATAAATAGAATAACAAAGAATAATATAATCTCTGACAATAAAAAAGATTGAACTATTGTATTTATATCTTGATTAGTAAATGTAAAAATGAACACTATTGATAGAAGTAATAACCAACGAGCAGATTGAAGAATAGAATAAAGTTTCATCTCACGAATAGCATTAATATAGCTTATATTCAACCTATTACTTACCATAAACGGCAAAACAAATACTATTCTTACAAAAGCTTGATTAACTTCCTTATTAAAAAAAATATCTTCTTTAATATTCCCAAGTATATATAAGATGACGCTTAAAAATAATGATATTGAAAACGTTAATATTATTGCTGATGATTGAATATCTGATTGTAATTTCAAATCATCTGTATGCTGAGCTACAAAATGAACATTTGAAGAGACTATGCCAAACGTGCCTACTACTGAAAACAACTGGGTGAGGGCAAAACACTGATTGAATATTCCTAAATCTGCAGGTGTATAATAGAAACCTAAAATTAAATTTATAACGAAACCAGCTAAACCTAATATTAAATAACTGATAAACACATAGGATACTCCTTGTGCAAATTTATTTTTCAGTAAGGATGTTATTTTAGGATAATAATTATAATATTTCTTAAAAATGCTTTTTACTAACATATAATTTTTATCATATTATTTTTCCTCTAAAAAACTCTACAGCCCTTTCTAAACCCTCTTTAAATGATACTTGTGGAGTGAAGTTTAGGATATTTATTTTCATTTTTTATGATTATAACCCTAAATACTTCAATATTTTATAATCTTCTTATGGGTATAAGCATTAAACTTACCTCCTAAAAACCTCTACCGTCTTTTCTAAACCCTCTTTAAATGGTACTTGTGGAGTGAAGTTTAATATATTTCTAGCTTTTTCTATGCTGGCAAGTGAGTGCTTAACAAAATAGCCTATAAATCCCGCCCCACCTGTTACAAGTATAGTTGAGTTAGTTAGCATAGGTGTTGTTATTAGTTGTATAATTCTTTATAATCATTAATATATTTTATTTCAAAACCAACATTCTCTAAAAAGAAATGTTTTCCTATAATTTGCTTATTACCTTCTTTTGGCTTGCAACAAATATAAATACCTAATTTAATTCTTGAATCTAAATATTTGATATATTTATACTTAGTTAGAAGTAACCATCTTAAAAAAGTTTCATTTTCTGCAAGTCCAATACCAAATATAATTAATTTCTTGTTGAAGAAAATATTAAGCCAAGTACTCAAAGGATCCCACTTTAAATTTAAGCTATCACTCTTAAAAAAACCTTCACTTTTTTTACCCAAGGCACCCCTTACACGAGAAACTGCATTTAAATAATGTTCTAAACCTAATCTTATACTACGTTTATACTTTGTACTGCCGTGAATATGCCAAATCCCAAAACCATCTAATGGATTTTTTAACTCATTCTCTGCATAATAGGTAGACATGGATAACGGTCAATAAACACCTGTTTACCTAATTTGAATTGTTTTAACTCATTTGTTTTTTCTAATAAATGATCAAAATTTGTTGTAAGAATAGGAATATTATTCTCTTTTGCGAGATTGACAATATTTTTATGATGCTCACGTACTTGCCAGCTATTTAATTTATTCTCTAACTCAGTTAAGAATTTCTTTTCGGTTGATAACTCTTTTGAATTGTTAAGCTCATTTCTCAACTTTATAATTTCGTAAAATTCCGGTAAGGATATTCCAATTGGTACCTTAGTTTCCTCTTCTTTTGTATTTTTTGATATCTTATTTTCTGAAATTTGATTCCAAAATTCAATTAGGATATTATCCCAAGTAATAGATTTATCTGCATTGTTATGCCTATTAATGCCATTCCCAATTAAAAAAGCATAATCTGAACTATTATTTCCAATTATTTCTTTTAGGATTTTCATAAATTACCTTTTATTTAGTACCTCTTCATAAACTCTAATTTCTTGTTTAATAATATTTTCCCAAGTTAATTCTTCTGCTCTCATCAATATAATACTCTTATCGATCGGATTTTCTAATGCGTAAATAACCTTTTGAGCAAAACGTTCTTCAAAATCTGGTTCAGATTGACTTATAACATATCCAGCATTGGCGACTGCTTCAGGAGTACCATCTGCGTCGCTTGTAACTGCTTGCAAACCACAAGCTAATGCTTCAGGGATTACAGTAGGAAAGCCTTCATTAATAGAGGGCAAAATGAAAACATCCATTTTATTCATATATTTTGCAATTTCTTCTTGTGGAATGCTACCCGTAAACTCAACAGAATCTAATAAATTTAGATTATTAAATTCATTGTATATTGTTGATTTTAACGGTCCGTCTCCAATTATTAATAATTTTGTATTGGGAATCTTATTTTTAATTTTTGCAAATATTGCGGGAAGTTTATCAGCTCTTTTATTTTTATTTAATGTTGCACAAAAACCAATTATAAGAGAATTTTTAACTTCATTGTCATTAGAATGATAAAATATTTTACGACTATATCCATTTGCAATATTTATTGAATTATTATTTTTATATCCATATTTAATTGCCGTATTTAATAAAGATTTAGATACAAAAATAGATTTACTTGCGTTTTCTAATGTTATTATAGAGTTAGATAATAATGTTTTATTATTTTTCTTCATATTCCTTATATCAAACCCATGAGAAGTATGCACATAAGGAATTCCTATACTCTTATTTACTTCATAAGCATAAATACTGTCTCGTATAAAATGTGAGTGTATTAAATCTATTTTTTTTTCTTTAATAATTCTAATAAGTGAATTAATATTTGATTTAAAGAGTAAGTTAAAATAATTGTACGGATTTTCTATTTTTAACAAAGTTCTTACTTCTTGATTAACATTATATCCAAAGTCCAAAAAATTATAATATTTTTCATATTTTAAAATATTAAAGATATGCTCAGTTGTAACAACATATAAATTTATACCTTGATTTTTTAACTCTTCTATTCGTCTAAGTATGAAAACTCCTCTTCTTGGTGAAGAAGGCTTTGGCATTGTATATGTAAAATATAATATATTCATATCAAATATTCAATCTTTACTCCTCATACTTTATCTTATATATATATAATTCTTTATTTTTTAACTCTATTTTTTTATCTAATTCTAACCATTCGGGTGAAGATTGAAGAAATTCATAAAATTCTAAGTTTTTATTATTTATATTTTCAGCCTTTTGATTAGTAGTATATATAAAAGCAATATAATCTGTATTGTACTGTGCCATTAGATCTGGCCTACTTAATCCATTATGGAAGTAAAAATTAGGTATATAATTCAATTGTGTCTCTAATTGAGACTTAGGTACCCATTCCTTGAGCATATTAAATCCACTTATTTGCCAAGGTGCCAAGCCTTGGTTAATATCCTTATTATAAAATTGAATTAAACGACTATCTCCATTAAACCAATAGGTTTTGTTTTTGTCGAAGTATTTAGCGATTTCTTTATATTCATTATTTTGACCAAATGTTTGGGATAGAATCATTTGTCCACCTGTAATACTCGCCATAATAGAAGAGCCAAACGTAAAGAAAGAAAATAGCAATACAAACGCTATTGATGTCCTCTTTGCCCATAATTTATTATGCTTATAGGCAAAATAGCTTATAAGTAATAATAAAGAATAAAAGAAAATATGTGCTACTAATTTTACTATCGGCATTGTTATTTCGTAGTATAGTGTGGCTGCTGTTATTGGTATAGTTATTAGTACTGGAATTAAAATCCGCTTATAATTATCCAAATTATTCAGTAAGAAATAAATTACAAATAGAGAAAATATCGGCACAAGATGTAACAAATATCTTGCGTGACTCGGTCTTATCAAATATACTGCTAAATACATAAACAAATATATACTTATAAATAATATATCGGGACGTTTAAAGTTTTTTCTTAGCAAAGCTATACAAGCAATTAGTGAGATAATAATCAGATATAATGGAAATGACATATACGAAAATGTTCTTGGAGATAGCATTTTCTGCCCATAAACAATGAATATATTTAAAATAGATATACTATATTCCTCTATTATATCAACTATTGTAATTCTTGAAGATGCGGTAGAGTCGCTACTAATTTTATGCCGAGCAAATTTTTCTTCTTTTAAGTTATCAACATCATCACCTTCTTTATAACCACCAATTTTTTGGCTTGAAATTTCAACTTTTGACGAATTGGCCTTTTTAATTTTTTGTTGACTAATTTTGGTTTTTGCCTCAGGCATGCTTTCCTTATTTAACTTTGCTAATTTACTATTATTCTGTGAAGTCGGTTTAGATTTTGACTTGCTTGTCGTATCGGGTTTAACTTCCTTCTTTACAACAATTAATTTACTACTATCTTGTAATGATCGATTGGATTTAACCTTCGTTGTTGTGTCGGATTTAACTTCCTCCTTTATAACTATTGATTTACTACTATCATGTGATGATTGATTTGATTTTGCTTTGCTTGTTGTATCTGGTTTAACTTCTTTATTTACTAATGATATATTGCTACTATCTTGCTGTTTTTTTGTATTTAATGAATCAATAATTTTTTGTTCACTTTTTACTATAGCTTTTTCTTTATCAATTTTATTCTCTTTTTTAGTAATTTCCCTTTTGCTTATAGGTAATTTATTAGATACTAATTTTTCTTTTATTTGAGTTTTTTTGGTTGTGGCAATATTCTTATTAGCTAAAACCTGTGTTTTAACATTATTGCTTTTCTTAATTTCAGTTGTTTTAATTTTTCTTTTGGGTAGAGCCTCTCTCAGAGCAAGGCTCTTTTTAACGGGTTCTAAGTTTTGCACATATTTTTGTCTTTTAATTTGTTCAGTTTTTAAACTATCTACATTAATTTTCTCATCCTCAGTCTCAATAGTACTAATTACTCTTGATGTATCTGTACCAAACGATAATTTCTGTTTATCAAGATTAACTTTTGCTACATTACTTTCAGTTGCAGTAAGTTTTAAAAATGCTGACATAAAACTATTTACAGGTACAATTGGAGTAAAAAACATTAAATATAGAAAAAATATTGCTGGTGCAAAGAGAAGTACGCTTTTATATCCAATATTCCAAATAGTTTTGAGGGAAAATTTATTTTTTTGATATTCTACTAATGGTAACCAGATCAAGAGAACGGGAGTTAAAATTACAGCTATATACTCTTTGGCATCTAAAACTAATACAAATAATAGCCCTAAAAGCCAAAAGGGTTTCTCTTTTATAAGTGCATATATGAATAACAATAATGCAAACATTACTGGTATATCACGCAAATACTTAGGGACTACACTCACAAAATAAAATGAAAACACAGTTAGTATAACAGCAAGCATAGAATATAAATCATTTTTTAGAAAATGATTGAAAACCTTATGCATTAAATAAGCTGAGAGTGAAGCCAAAACAACATTGAAAAATGTAGCTATCCAAATACTTGGACCTGTTATAAGATAGAATAAAGCAACAGGAATTTTCAATAAAAAGCCATGCTCACCTACGCTCTCATTACCGAACCATTTACCCATTTTGATAAATTCAGAAATTATCATAGTATCTTTTAGATATACTACTTCATCTTGCGTTGCCCAGCGGAAAAATGATAATACTAAACCTACCATAAAAATTAATATAGCGGGAATATATGGATAATATTTTTCTAAGTTATTATATGATATTTTCAATACTCTTTTTCACTCACTATTTTTTCAATTTCCTTCATTATAAACAAGAATTTATTTATTTTTCACTACGTTCCATTCTACAATCCTATTCATTGCAATTTGCTTAAATTCATCACTTACTACCGAGAAATCGACCAAATCAGAATCACTTCTATATTCGCTATCTACTCTTGAGTCAAATAAAAACACAGTTACTCTTTCCTTATCTATCAAGCTCAATACTATTTCTTTAGCTATATTTAGGTGTTTATCTTGTAGCATAGTTGTTAATTAAATTAAGCATCCAGTTGGTGACATCAGTTTTATCACTTAATAATCGCTTAGTTCTTTTTCGAGCTTCGTTCTTTATTTCATTTAAATTGATAGAATGGATATGGTTAATTATTTTATCTATTTTTATACTTTGATATATTAATTTATATTTATCTCTTTCCTCATTCGTATAGCCCATTTCAAGAGGATTTATATATATGGAATACGTACCTAGGCATGCAGCTTCACTCGCCATAGTTCCTCCTTCTCCAACATACATTGTTGCATAATACAACAAATCATGCATTTTGGTAACGTCAATTTTCATTCTATATTCTTCAAACTCTGCAGGCAATTCCTTTTCAGATGAAATAATTATTTTGCCGTGCGGTTTAAGAGTTTCAATTAATTTTCGTTTATCCTCTACACTTAAACCTTTCTGCCCTATATCATGGGTTGCTTGCCATGAAACAAATCGAACAATGAAAAACTTATCTTGTTCAGTCAAACTAATCTCTTTTAATACCTCGGGGTTTGGTGTAAAGCGGTTTGGGTGAAGATAAGCTAACTCGTGATAACCCACATATCTTACTTGTTTCTGTCCCAAATCCTCAAGAAAACAATCTGGGGTAAAAATCTTTGTAGCAAAAGGCTTATAAAATATATAATTTTTAGCATGTTCTGTATCGTCAAACATAAAAGCTTTCTTTTTTGTCAACCACCCAGCAACACAATTAAAAAAAGATATCCCCAACAAAATATTAATTTTATACTTTTTAACAAAAACAACAATATCCATTATCTTATAAAAAGAAAAAATTATTTTTGCCAATAATCCTTTTGGATACTTATAGATTTTTAAATGTGGTATATTGTAGCTATCTAGTAATTCTCTAACATATTGTTTCTGTGTTGCAATCACAAAAACATTATGTTTTACACTAAGTTCTTTTATTAAATACTTAAATAAATGAACTTGCGCAGGGTGATTTATATCAATTAAAATATTCAAAATAACTAACCCTCTAACTTTTTAATTACTTTAGCAGGAACACCAGCTACTAAATGTAAATCTGGGACATCTTTATTTACTACTGCACCCGTAGCAATTACTGACATTTCTCCGATAGTAACCCCCGGTGTTATAATAACACCCGGCATTATCCATGCTCCTTTTTTTATAGTAACGGGTTTAATCTCTCTCTTATACTTATCTCTTAGTATCATACTACCTCGCTGATGTGCAGAAATAATAGTCCTATCGCCAATTTCAACGTAATCTTCAATTATAATCTGTTCTGGATAAATTCTATCAAAAATCACATCATAACCTATATATACGTTTTTTCCAATTTTAATTCCTCTCCATCTATGGAATGAAGTTCTCCAAGTCGGTACCGGTGCCATCGAAGCACATCTTTCTAAAAACCAATTCTTCAAAAACCATAAATAAAAAAGATATTTATTAGCATGCCTATCTTTAACTACTTCATCAAACGCATATTTATCTCTCTCATCATACATCAGCTATACCTATTAATGTGATTAAAATAATTGAGGTAGCATTCTTTATTATGTTTTAATAATTTAGATATGTTATTAGTCATTTTTTCCCCCTTTCCTATCCAATACAACGGTCTTTTTTTATTATTTTCCAAGGGGATTTTATCTTCTGTTAATTCAAGTGAATGAAAATAAAACATAGTATTTCCTTGTTTTAGATTTTGATTAATCACATATTGAAAAAAATTATAACCAAATAAGCGAAAAAAATAAGCGCCAGCCATTGGTAATCTATAACCCATTAAATTGTAATAAGCCCAAGGAAACTCAATAAGATTAGTATCTGGATTCCGATTACTTAAATCTTTAGAATTTAAAATATACGGTTCTTGTGGTATATCATACAATTTAACATTTGTTTTATTATATAAGGAATTAAATGAAATTGACGAATCATACTTAAAATTTAGTTCTTCAAGAATTGGCACCATCCAATTTGCAAAATAAGCTCCCGGCGCTCGATAACCAATTATTTCACGCCCAAAATAATTTTCTAATATAGATTTTGCTTTAATAAGATCTTTTTTCCATTTATCAATAGGTTGAATTAATACTTTCGTTTTTGTATCAAATGGCACTTCGTGATGTAAACTATGGCAGGCAATTTCATGGCTTGACTCTTTTAAAGCTTTCATAATTTTAGGATATCTTTCTACTTGGTCAGCTATTACAAAAAAGGTTGCAGCAATATTGTAGTATTTCAAAAGATCTAATAATTTTATTGTCGATTCTGTTATATAATCAAACTTTTCATTCCAATCTTTGAAAAAATCATCAATAGATTTATAAATTGAAAAAGAACTTCCCGTTATAGCTGGCGTATGATACCAATCATCTAAATCTATCGAAAGGAATATTTTGTTGTGTTTAGTCATTATTCCTATATTTTCGTGTGTTTTTTATTATTACTATTATTATTGTTAGTAGCACTAACAACTTCATTTTTATTTTTAAACATTATAAGTTTAGAAAATTTAAATTGTTATTTAACTTTCAATGATTTATTCAATTTATTCTCACTTTATCAATACTTTCGAAAAAGGCTTGTTGAGATTTGGTAAGTTTAGCGTACATAATTAAATTTACATATCTTCTAAGCTATAACCAGCAAATTCTAAATCATAGCCACTCAAATCGTCTTTTAATGATAGTGCTTTTGTTTTCAATAAATTAATATTTATCTTTGATTTATTTAATTTTACTTCAGCAATTAAGGCACACTTTTCTAATTCATTTATAGCTACAATATCTATTTCATTTCCTTTTTTATCCCAATAAGAGGATATCTGTGAAAAATTCCCCTTAGTGGCTAACTTATCTCTAAACCATTTCTCTAAAAAACGACCACTATAAGTATCAAAATCACGCTCAACTATATTTCTAAGATACATAAAATTGCCAATCTCTACAGCTGACGAATGTCTATAAATAAATCTAAACCAAAAATTTAAAAAATTATCATTTATAAAGTATTTTTGATTCCTACTATTCTTTCTTGCAAAAATAGGTCTAACAGATTTTATAATATTATACTCATTTTCTAATTTATCTAAATAACCACCAATACTCTTTTGCAAAATAGATTCTATTTCATTACGAGAAGTTTTAGAACTTGCTAATAAAGACAATATAGAAAAATAAATTGTATATTCTCGCCCAAACTCTTCAATCAATAGATTTTTACCTTCACTTAGCCATATTGAATTTTCTTTAAATATTTCATTTATAATTTGCTTATGTTCGAAGATATTTCTATCAATAAGAAGCTCAATATATTTTGCTATACCTCCACTAATAATATATAAAGTAAGCAAATCAATATTTTTAAAATTGGGGTAATTATCTGTTAAAATACTTTTAATTGTTTGTATATCAAAAGGCTTTAAAAAAATTCTCTCATTAGCTCTACCAAATAAGGGTTCTTTTGAATTCTCAAAAATTTTGACCATTAAAGAATAAACTGATCCACTAATAATAAGGTGAATTTTGCTATTATTTTTATAGTTATCCCAAATTTTTTGCATTGAGCTGAAAATACTACTATTTATATTCATCAATTCTTGGAACTCATCTATTATTAGTGTAAAATGTTGTTTTATAGCTAATTGCATCAAAAACTCAAACAATTCACTGAAAGACTTAATTTCACCAAATACTTTTATATCTAATTTATTTTGTATCTCTGATATAAACTCATCACAAAGCAAAGTTTCTGACTTCCTAGATATAAATAAATACACCATTTTACGATTCTCAACAGACTTCATAATTAACGAAGTTTTACCTATTCGTCTTCTACCTGTTATGATAGTCATTTGAGCATACGATTCTGAAAGAAGTCGTGTCTTTTCTAATTGATCAAGTTCAATATCTCTATTATAAAATTTCATATATTTATTGTAACAGTCATTACCGTAATGGTGGTTGCGTTAATAACTTTATTTTTTCCTTTCAAACATTATGATTTTAGAAAATTTGAATTGTTATTTTTTAGGACTTTAATAATAGATAATAAAAAATTATTTACCTCTTCTGAGGTTTTAAAATACTTTTGCAGTTCGGGTACTAATTTTATATAACCATTTTCTTCAATATTTTCTCGATAATATTTGCCAACTTTTCCTTTTGAATAATCGAATATATATTCATCTCTAAGGTCATCTTCTAATTCCACGTTCATAATCTCTTAACTCTTTTTAAGTTGCAAATCTTGCTGAAATTATTCTAATTTTATTGTTTCTAATTGTAGTCGAAACAATTAATAATCTATTTTTTAAAGAATAACCTATTGTTAATTCTCTCATTTCTTCTAAAGAATGATCGGGATCGTCAAACGTAACAGATAATGGATAATCAAAAACTGTAGTAGCTTCTTCAAAAGTAACTTGATGCTTTTTGTAATTTTTTTCTGATTTTACAATGTCCCATTCGAAATCCAATTATCACCCTTCTTATATTTTTAAATTATTGAAACTCTTTTATTAATAGCTGTTGCGTTATTTATTGCATTTTTTTAATTTTAAAAAATACTGTTTAATAAAATTAAACTTTGTGTTTAACCTTTTTTTGCCTTCATATTGAACAGTCAAGTATTCCTTTACAGTTGAAATCTCATCGAGTTCTTCTTCTTTGAAAATATTATTTATGTGGAGGCTTATATTTTGTTTAGTTGATTGGAATAAATCAACCATCTGAGCTTGTGTAAGCCAAACAGTGTCATCTTCTACCCGAACTTCAAGTGTTTTAGATTCATTTTCAAGTTCATATTTTATTAATTCTGAATTTATCATAATTTAAATGTTATTGTAAAATACCAATCATCTAAATCTATCGAAAGGAATATTTTGTTCTGTTTAGTCATTATTCCTATATTTTCAACTATTTATTATTCTCATTGATTTATTGGTGATGGTGTTAATAACTTTATTTTTTCCCTTTCAAACATTATGATTTTAAAAAATATGAATTTGCAATATAATTTTTCAAACTTTCCGATTTATCTTAGAGCGTATTTATACAATTAAATTTGGCTTTTTATATGATTATGAACGGAACATTACTATTGATTTTATAGTTGTTAAATGAAACTTTTTTTTATAAGACAATGTATTATTTTACGGCAGAGCCCTTTCAGTCCCATTTCAATGTAAGGGTACTTAGCAGTATTGTTGCATTTGTACAAAAATAGTAATTTTTCTTAATATTCTATATTAATATATATTAATTTATATTAATTTATTAGATTTTGTTAGATAGGTAGCTAAGTTGGTAAATCTTTTCAATAATTTTTGCAATATTTTTCCCCCAAATTGTAGAGAGTATTTGTAAGTCTTCTTGGTAACGAATATTGTTCATTATACCTGATGTGGTCTCAGAATCTTCGTGAATCCTATGATAGAGCAGTGGTTTGCTGATATAATGGAAGCTACCATTGTATTTAGAGAGTCTGAGCCACGCATCCCAATCTAAGTTGATTTTAAAGTCATTGCTAAACGAAAAATCATTAATTTTATTCATATTATAAGTTACGGTAGGGCAAGCAATTGGCGAACCTATAGATAGTATTATCTTTTTAATGAATTTGTTACTAATATTATTTTTGATATAGAATGGTGTAAGAATGATTTTTTTTATTAATAGATTAATATTGTTAGTAGTAAGATAATTATATTGTGATAATTCATAGTAATTAGTAAATGCAATTAAAAAATCTTTATTAATATTAAGAATATTTTCAGTATAATCACTAAAAAATATATCATCTTGGTGAGCAAGAGTAGCATATTTGGTATTTATATTTCTAAGAGCAAAATTCCAATCATCAGCAATTGAGCAATGCGGGGTATGATTGATTAATAGTGGTATAGAAAATTGATTAGCGATATTGGTTAGAAATTCAGATGAAGTAGAACTAGTAATAATAATTTTGCTGGGATGAGTCTGTATTAATAATGAATTAATACAGTCTACCAAATATTTAGACTGTTTGTAAGCTAATATAGCGAAAGTATGTTGCATCAAGATATAAAATTTAATAATATACAAATATAAAAAAACTCCCGGTTTAACGGGAGTTTTTTATAAAAATAAATTATCTAATTACTATAAATGATTTAGTTTTTCTAATACCATCGCTTATATAGCTAAAATAATAGATACCTTGAGATAGCTTAGAAACATCTATAGTGTAAGAATTATCATTGTATTCGTAAGAAACATTTTTAAGATAATCACCTTTGGAATCTATGATATCAAAATTAATAAGTTTTTGCTTTTTATCTAATTTAACATTGATATAATTAGTAGCTGGATTAGGATAAATACTAATTCCGTTGCCATTTTCTTTTAGGTTTTGAGCTATATTATCTTCATTTACTTTGGTAACACCCTGATGTTTGATAGCGCGTAGTACTAGATTAGCATTATCATTTCCAATTCCAACTCCATTCAAATAATTGGAGATATTTGAAGTAGTAGAATTTATGATTCTTTCTTGGCTAAGTATCATCAATGTATCATTATAGTATGCTATATCGTAATCAAACATTGCTCTATTAGTATCACATATATATGGGCTATCTGTAATATGATTCCATTTAGATGGGTTATTGAAGTTGTTTAGTAAGGCATTTAGCTTTCTTACAGGGCCATACATTTCATTATTTTGGTATAAAATTGCTATTTTCCCATTATCACTAACTTCTAAATTAGGCTCTTTAATTTCATTAAATGTAGTATCTACAACAGTTTCCAAAGTAGAATTATCCCAATCTCTAATGCTGGAATTCCATTTTAGCATTTTAATAGAAGTATTTGGTAATATACCTTTGCTTACATCATTAGAATCAATCCTACCTTCAGTCCATAGCAACGCTCCATATTTATTATCGAAATCTTGGTCGATATATCCAATTTTAGATCCATTAAGTTCATCGACTACTGTATAGCACGAAGACCAAGCGCCATCTTTATAAATTGAAGACATTATTCTTCTATTAGATTGATCTTTTGATACATTAATCCAAGATAAGATAAGTTCACCAGTATTAGATTTACTAATTTTTTGGTCTATATCAGGTCCCTCTATAGTACCACAAATAGGTTCGGGGGTACTAGCTTGCCATTTATCAGATACATTGGATATAATTGAATAATTAAAATCAGATTCTTGATTTTTCATATCTACTACATTCCACACTATCATTGCAGTATTTTGATCAATTGCTTTGATTTCTGGGCTACCTTCGGTTCTACCAGAAGTTAAAGAAGTATTAATATCAGGAACTTGGGCAACAGTTTCCACTGAATCATTAGTAATATTATAGATAGCATACCAAATATCTTGACCTTTTATGAGTTCATTCATTAGATCGAAACCTTGCTTATCAGTTGGAATATTAGTTTGATTAAATCTATTTTTAACAAAAGTAATAATAATTTTATCATTAGATAAATAGTCAAATTTTGGAGTATTAATATTTTGATTACTAGAGTAAATAAATTTTTTAAATACAAATTGGCTATTATCTTTTGAGTTTTCAGAAAAAACAATAGTACTATAACCTGTTTCTGGATCTTGCTCTAGCCAAATCATACCCGTCTTATTATCTATAGTCTCAAAATCTGGTTGCGGATATACATCTCTTGCTTGTGGCAACCAGCTATCGTCTGATTCGTCAGCTACTTTGCCGAGAATAATATCAGTTTTTTTACTATCTTTCTTGCTCTTTTCATAAATCAGATTAAAGTCTCCTTCATCACCAAAAATTCGAGTATGGTAAAGCATAGATTTAGGTTTAATTGGTATATGAATTAAGCCGAAGAATACATAAGCATCTACTCTCCAGAATAGTGCAAAATCTTGATCATATAATAACTTACTATCATATTCATTATATAACTTGGCAAAGGTAAGTGGAAAATTGGTCAATAAGCTAATGGTTACTTTACCAATAGCACCAAGTGCTAATTCGGCAGACAGAGAAAAATCAAGAGCAAATAGACCGCCATAGGCATTGTAAGATGCGGTATTTACAGCATCTCTTCCATCGGGACCTGCTTTTAATTCTAGAACACCCAAAGATTTTAAATTGCCAAGTGAATCAGATGTAAGATTTTTTCTTTCGGCTGTATAGAGATCTAACCCCATCTTAAAACCAAATACAGGTCGTATTAGAGCTGACCACGGAGCTAATCCGTCAGATATTGCAGCATTCATAGCTTTGATAGCTGCATCTATAGCAGGTATATTAAATCTAACTCCGATAGCATATTTAGCTTTTGTTTGAAGGTTTATTAAATTATTTGTGTCGATAGATGCTTTGTAGAAATGTTGCATGTCAAATGTTGGTTCAAAACCCCAAGCACCTTTGAGAGCTTCTTTGTTAGAAGAAGACATACCTTTCAAAACTTCGTTGTATTCGTTTACAAATTTATAATTAGGATCATTATCTACTTTGGAGAATTTATCTTTAATAGTTTTCAAAGCTGACAATTCAATATTTGCTACGGCAGCTTGGTCATTAATATCGCCAGTTATTCTTAATCTTCCTGTAGATTTGCTATATCCAATAGGTACACTAAGCAGTCCTGCTGCTTTTAAAATGTTACCACCACCGACAATTGGTATAAACGAAGGTATCTTTAATTCATTCACTAATTCAAATGTTTTAGTTACTGTTAAGAATTTTAAATTAAAATCTACCGAATCACTTGTTTCATTCACATTTTCAAACATAGTTAGTGATGGGTTATTCATCCACAAAGGTCTAGTCCTAGTTATTTCAATTGGGTAAATAGTTGGATCTATATTAGGTGTAGTTTTACCTTGCAACCATTGACTTATTTGAAATTTAGAAAATGGTGGTCTTAGGTTAGCCATATCATAATTCAATTTCCAAGTTCGGAACAAAATAGGGTCTTTAGTAACATTAACTTTATCTAAATTATACCCACTATTATCATAGTATTGTAAATTAATCTTCTCTACCAAATCACCAACATTTTGTAAAACTATTGTCTGATTGTCTATCATAGTATTAGGTGCGATGGATTGCAAAAATGGTCCCTGTTTGTAAGTAACCAATGGCGGTGGAAGCTCTCTGGTAAAAAATGGTGTTTCAGAATAGAATGGATTAGTATTATTGTTGGTATTATAAACAATTATTTGTAAAGAGGAACCGGGGTCAGCAGTACCTAATTCTATATTGCTTCCTACCCATAGTTTAGAAGAATCTTGTATATCTCTCTGCATAGTTTCAATTTTAGTTTTTACCAAATTGCCATTTTTATCTTTGATATGTAAGTATAATTGATATACATTTTTATTTTTGCTTTTTAGCTTGAATTCAACTTGAACATTTACATTTTGTGAAACCCCTTGCTGGAAATAACCTAACCCATTAGTGAGGCGTAGTTTAAATGTATTAGTATCAATTTCATTTGTAAAAGTTTTAGCATAATTTAAATTAATAGAATCTACTTTGTAGGAGTATGGGATGTCTGGTCCACCAAAATACTGAGGAATTATATTTAAATAATATTTACCTGCTTGCAAATCTTTGACATTAAAAATATAATTAAAAGAACTTTGATATAAGATTTTGCTCCAACTAATAGCTCCATTTACGGTGCCATTATTATCACCATTATAATCTTTAATTGTAGATTGCCCTACATCATTTAATTTCCACCATATAGCTTGCAAACCTGCTGTTTCTGTATTAATGGCTTCAGACTTTCTTACAATATTCATAATATCTGAATATGACAGTGCTTTGTTAATAAATCTAAAATCAGATAATAGCCCTGTATAATATTGGTTAGCTGGATAAAAAGGATATGTAGGATCTATTCCTAAAGGAAGATTACCTTTACCCAAAGTAATATAAGGGTTGAAATTACTTTGAAAGATAGAAGATGTATCTAAAATAGACTGAACTAATCCCCCATCTATATATATTTCTAACTGATTGTTTGTAATAAATTTATTATCCTTTTTCCTAAATACTACTGCTAAATGATGCCATTTATTAAAATTATAACGAGCCAAAGTGTTACCAATCTCTCGTATTTTAAAGTTTTTATCATAAATAGCATAAGCTACGAAACCAGAATCAGTCATAAAGATATTAATATTAGGAGTCATTGAAGAGTCAGAAATATTCATAATAGTGCCACCTTTGTTGCTAGAAGTATTGAACCAAGTCATTGCAGTAAATTCACTAATATTAGCTATTTTGGGGGACTTAATAGAGGTATTATTGTTATTAAATATAGCATAATAATCATAAGGGGCTTTGTTAGCATAAATAGTATCGGTAGCAACTACTTGATTGATTGAATTAGTAATATTAACAATAGAGCGTATGGTCATTTCAGGTAAATTGAAAACTCTCCAATTGGGATAGAAGTCAAAATAACTATTTACAATAAGGTTACTTTCTTTATACACAGGTTCTACTTTTGGTGGTGGCGGTAAGAGAGTAATAGCAACAGATGTATCTAATCCTCCTTCTGGTGCACCCTTATAAAAAGTTAAAACCCGCAAGCCTTTTACTTGGTAAGATAATGATAATACATCATAATTAAAATCGATTAAATTACATTCGCAGAAATTATCATAATGAGGAACTAATGTAGTATCAAAATAAGAAAAGTTATTATTATCTATCCACGAAAGCTTGACCGAATCGGTATTTTTGGTGCTTGGCTCGACTTTGATATCTAAATTATATACTCTTTTATCATTAGAATCTGCTTTATCTCTTACAATATATTGACCTAAGGCAGATGGTGATATTCTTGGGAATTGGGGTAGTGCAGCAATATCATGGAAATAATTTAATCCATTCACGGGAGTACCCAATGCTTGAATTTTCATATTTAATCGCTTTGCTTTTAAATCTAAATTCCTCATATTTAGAGAAGAAGAAGTAGCACTAACTAATGGTCTATTATTTACACTTTTTACAGTATCTACCCAGATTATAGTAGAATCAACATCGATTATAGAATATATGACTTTTCTGGTTTGTGGAGGCAAATCACTTGGAGTAAATTGTAAATTATAAGCATTATCTATTATCTTCCAAGGATTTGAAATATTATCATTAAAGTCATAAGCATTGCTTGTAGCTTGCCAACTATCAGTACTAAGTAGTTGTATATCAGGTGGTAATATTTTAAGTGGATATGTAAATATAGTACCATCTTTGTACCCGTTTTTGTAAAATACACGAATACCCACTTTTGAAGATAATTGCAAAGATAATGTATCTAAATAAACTGTCCATTTCACTTTATCTACAAAGATTTTGCCTTTATCTGGAGTCTTAGTAAATGTATCGCAATGCAATATATTTAAAGTATCAAAGTAGCATATATTATTATCATTAGCATCTGTAAAGCTAACAATAACTTTTAATGTTTGAGCTGGTAATGAATCTATGGTTAATGTTAGAGTAGTAGTAGTATCACCTAATTTATAACTATTAAAAGCTTTTAATTGATTTTGATAAGAATTGTCACCTTCTACGTAATTCTGTACTTCTCTTTCTATTATCAAATTTGGCTTGATAGGTGTTATTTTAATATCTTGAATCAAAGATAATCCATTTGTGGGCCCATTTTTATAGTATATCTGTATCTTAAACAATGAATTAACTGGAAAAACACCCATATCATAACTAATACTTGCTTTTAGTCTATTACTATTAAAAGTGGCAGTTAATGAATCATATTTATTTCCTAATCTATCAATTATATAATATTACGCTATCTGTGCCACTTGGCATACTAGTAATTGTAAATGTAGTAATTTGAGATTTGCCTTGTATAAATGGCCCAAAGCCTGCTGTCGATGTTATCTTTGGATTAATATCGCTTGATTGGCCTATTGTATAGAAATATTCTTGATCGGCATCTCCAAAAATTGTAGATGCTTCGTAATTACCTTTGTCATTCTTTTGCATAGGTAGAATTTTAGTATTAGAAAAGATATTGTCATAAGATTCAATCAACACTAACTTTGTGGTATCTAACTGTAAATTGTTTAGGTTATTAATTTCAAATTTTAGGTTAGCGCTATCGAGTAGCCTATTGGTAATCGACAATACTTTAGAATAAATTTTATTAACTCCACTTATCCCTCCAGTCTGTTGATTATTAGATAAAGTAACTAATGCTGAGCCACCTTGAGTAGCATCACTATTTATATTGAAAATATCAATACTAGCTTGTGGATTGAACGATGTAATTACTTCGCTCGAATCAGTATTTTGATATACTGGCGATGTAGTAGCCTCTAATTTAGGGGTTCCATATATATTTAGTGTAAATTTATTAGAAGTCAAATCACTAATGGCTCCTGTACTAACATCATCATTTTCGAATGTATAATATGCAGTAAGGTCTGATGTAAGTGGCAATAGTTTGAACATATTATTTTTTATCTGGCTAATGGTACGTGCTGTGCTCCAGATTCTAATTTCGTCGTATTTCAAATTACCTATATTTTGAAATTTAGATCTCGAAGTATCTGGTATTGTTGCTATATTAGATGCATTGATGGTAAACAAACATTTGGATAAATCTTTGTATTGTGTGCTTAGATCAATAGAATATATACTAGTTCCATTGATAACGATCTGGATATTGAAGTTATTGCTTATTAAAGCTATGTGATTCCAGCCATTGAGTAATACATTATCTGAATTATATGTTTTGTTAATATTAGCATTATTGTATGCAAAATGTATTTCGTCACCGTTTTTACCCAAACTAAGAGTAGAAGTAATAGAATTGTTGTCTATGCTATTAATATCAAAGATATCTGAAATATTAACAGCATTCATAGGTATATCTACCCACATTTCAATTGTGAAATTCTTACTTGTAAATAATGAATTATTATTATTGTTATTTAATAAGTAGAGATATGATGGACTATCTAACTCGTAAAAGCTAAGCTGATTTTGAGTTTGGCTGTACATCAATAATGGGCATATAAACATAAAAATGTATAATAATTTTTTCATACACAAATTCCAAATATTTAATATTGATAATTTAATATTTGCTAATATAACATTTTGAAAACAAAAATAAAATTATTTTTATTATATTATGAGTTTTGTATTATATGTTTCAAATTTATTATTTATTCATAGTTAAATTTATTGATTCCATAAAATTCTTAACAGCAATTATATCAAGATTAGATTTTACATCTTCATTAAAGTCTTGCAAATCTCTCAAGTTTTCGTCTGGTATAATTACTCTATTGATACCAAATCTCTTAGCAGCGAGAAGTTTTTCTTTGAGACCACCAATTGGTAGAATATCTCCACGTAGTGTAATTTCACCTGTCATAGCTACATCACCTCTAACAGGCTTTCCAGAAATAGCGGAATAAAGAGCTGTAGCCATAGTAATACCAGCTGATGGGCCATCTTTAGGAATTGCTCCTTCGGGTACATGTATATGTATTTCTTTATTTTTCGAAAAATCTTCTTTCAGCCGAAGTGCTTTGGTATTGGCTCTTAGAAAAGATAACGCTGCAATTGCAGATTCTTTCATTACATCACCCAATTTACCAGTTAAAGTTAGTTTGTCTCTACCAGTCATAATATTAACTTCTATTTGCATTATATCGCCACCTACACTAGTCCAAGCTAGTCCATTGACTACGCCTACTTTGCTTTCTAACGTATCTTTTTTCTGTTTAAATTTCGGTGATTTCAAATATTTTTCTATTTCTAATGGGGATAAATTAATTTTCCTTTTCTTGAGTTTCTTTAAAAATTCTTTGTTATTAATTAAGAGTTGATTCGCATTTTCTAAATTATTAGATTCGTCATTGCTTTTTTCAATTGTGGGGTATTCTTTATAAAATTGCTCTACTATTTCTTTAAGAATTTTTCTTAATAAAGAAGATATTTCTCTCTCTAAATTCCTCACTCCAGATTCTCGAGTATATTCTCGAATAATTTTTAATATGGAGTCGTCTGTCAGATTAATGTTGAAATTTGAAATACCAAGCTCTTCTTTTATTTTCGGTATAATATGTTTTTTGGCAATTTGTAATTTTTCGAGGTCAATATAACTTGTCAGTTCTATTATTTCCATTCTATCAAGTAGAGGAAGTGGAATATCATATTTGATATTAGCAGTGGTAATAAACAGCACGTTTGATAAATCATAATCTACTTCAAGATAGTGGTCGTTGAAAGCAACATTTTGCTCTGGATCTAAAACTTCTAAAAGTGCAGATGATGGGTCCCCTCTAAAATCAGTGGACATTTTATCAATTTCATCGAGTAGCATAACTGGGTTGGTAGTCCCAGCTTTTTTCATAGATTGAATAATTTTGCCGGGCAATGCACCAATATATGTTCTACGGTGGCCTCTTATTTCTGCTTCATCTCTTACTCCACCTAATGAAAATCTTACAAATTTTCTTCCGAGTGCCTTAGCTATAGATTTGGCAAGCGAGGTTTTGCCTACACCGGGTGGTCCTACCAGACAAATAATTTGCTTTTTAAGTTTACCTATAATATTAAGTATAGCTATAAATTCTAATATTCTTTCTTTTGGTTTTTCTAAATCGTAATGATCTTGGTCGAGTATTTTCTTTACATAGTTTATATCATAATTATCATTAGTAAAGTTGCTCCAAGGCACATTAGCCAACCATTCTATATAATTTCTATTAACTGTAAATTCAGGTGAAAGCATAGACGTTTTGCGTAGTTTATCTAATTCTTCGTTAGCTTTTTCAAGAATATTTTGTGGTAACTTTGCCTTTTCAATTAATTCTTTAATTTGAATAATCTCTTGATTAGTTTCTTCATCTTCGCCAAGTTCGTTTTGAAGGGCACGTATCTGCTCTTGTATAATGAATTTCTTTTGTGACTTTTGTAAAGATTGATTAACTTTTTGATGAATATCGCTTTCAATTTCTTTTATTTGAATTTCTTCTTTAAGAATTTTTATTATTGAGAGATATTTATCTTCTAAAAGGATTCCTTCTAATATCAATTGACGATTTTTAATGCTAGTTTTTAGATTGGCTGCAGCAAAATATAGTTTATCTAATGGATCTATAATATTATTAAACGCCATAATAGTATCGTATGGGATACTTGTTTCATTTTTTACGTATTCTTCAAATAATTTTGACATTGTTTGGTATTTTGCCAGAAATTCTTTGTTTTTCATATCCGCAGTATATTCATATTTAATAACTTCGGATTCGAGATAGTCCTTAATATTTTTTGTCTTTGATTTTTTAATCTTCATTTGTCCGATCTTTTCACCCTCTATTAATACTTTTAATAAATTATTGGGTAATCGTAACACTTGTACTACTCTTGCAATTGTACCTGTTTCATAGAGATCATTTAGAGTTGGTTCTTCGGTTTCTGGCGATTTTTGAGCAGTTACAAAGATATATTTATTCCTATCCATAGCAGTAGCTACTGCTTTTATGGAGGCTTGCCTACCTATTAATACTGGGTAAATCATATTAGGGAAAATTACTACGTCGCGTAGTGGTAATATAGTTAGTTCGTTAGGTATAATATCAATATTTTCCTCTTTGTTAAAAACTGACATTATATCATCTTTAATTTTTCTTTTGGCCATTATAATATTTAAAAATAAATTTGTAAATTCTCAATTGAAATTAACTAAAATGCTACAATTTTATTATTTTTGAACTTTCAAATATTCATAGATTTAATAAATTGAGCACTAAGATTAATAAATACCTGATTATTTCTATTATTTCAATTTGTCTAATTTTAATTTTGTATTTTATTTTTGGTACTTCTCATACAGAAAGTGTCAATTCTTATAAAAATTTAGATACAAACAAAAGTGGTAATGCTATTGATAGCACAAGTGATTCTACGCATAACTATTCTAAGGAATTTATAGAATCTGCATTAGAGCAAGATGATTCTTCTAGTAAATCTATCACTGTAAGTAATTATGAAGATTATTCTAAATATTCAGCTGAAGATGAAAACGCTGGAAAACCTAGTAGGGTTAATTATCAAGGTAGAAGAATTAATATTGCAATTACTGGTGTAGATTCAAGATTAGGGACTACTTCCAAACATGCAGATGCAAATCATATTGTATCTATAATGATAGACAGTGGTAAAATAGAGATTATATCTATTCCAAGGGATACTTATGTAGATTGCGGTTATGATGATACTACTGGTTTAAATAAATTAACTGTATTTAGAGCATTAAAAGGTAGGAAAGAATATCTGGATGAAATAGCTAATATAGCTAAATTAGATAAAATTCATTATTATGTTGAATTTGGATTTTCGCAAGCTATTGGTTTGATTGAATTGATGGGGCATAAAAATGCTGTTTCTACTTTGAGGGTATTAAGGTCAAGGACTGGTCTTGGTGGCGATGATTACCAAAGGGTTTATAATCAAGCTCAGTTTATTAAACTTAATATTTTAAAAAATTGGGGTTTGATAAATTCTTTCTCTGGAGATATTTTAACTAGAGCAGGATTAATGTTTGTAGAAAGTAATTTGAATAGTGAAATTATTAATGATATTAAAAAGAGCTTAAAAGAAAAGAATTTTAATGAAAATTCTGATATTAGAATTAAAATTAGACCTCCTATACCTATTAAGTATAAGGTATTTGAATTAACTGATCCAAATGTAATAACTTCGTTGTCAAGAAAGATTGATGCTTTTAATAGTAGCCATAAGAAAGATACTTCCAAAATTCAAAATATCGCTAATTATGTAGAACGCAAATTAATTGGCGATATTAATAATGCTATCCAATCTAATTATAAGGGTAATACATTATCTAAATTGAATATTTATTTTGAGCAAAAGGCTTGGATGCAAATAGAAGATAGGTCAAAAAGAGATAGTATCAGATATCTATTATGCCATACTTTGATAGAATATTATACTAAAAGGAAGAATATAAATAAAATTAATTATATTAATCAGTATTTAGAAATAGACAGAAACGCTTCGAAGTTGAATAGTAATAAGCCTAATGAAGTAAGCCAAGATAATTTATGAAAGAATTAGTATTAATAAGGCATGCAAAATCAAGTAGAGATAATACTGAATTATCAGATTTTGAGCGTCCTTTGAACAAGCGAGGAATAGAAGTAGCTCCATTTATGGCAAACTTGTTATTACAGAGATTTGTTAATCCTGATTTGATAATCTGTAGTTCTGCAAAAAGAGCTTTACAAACAGCTGAGTTTTTTTGTAATGTGTATGATTATCCGATAGAAAATATGATGATTGATAAAGGTATTTACGAGCGAGGAAGCAAATATATTATTAATTTACTTTCTATTATAGATAATAGTATTAGTTCTATTATTTTAATTGGACATAATCCAGATATTAGCTTCTTAAGTTCTTACTTTGGGGGAGAGCATATTGCTGAGACGCCTACTTGTGGTATGATAGGATTAAGCTTTAATATTGATTATTGGAAAGATATACCGAATTCGAATGGGGAAATTCAATTTGTTGAATTTCCAAGAAATTATTTTAAAAATGAATTGAGTTAGAGAATGTCAAGAGTATTAATTACAGGTGGAGCTGGTTTTTTAGGCTCTCATTTATGCGATAAATTTATTAATAATGGTTACGAAGTAATCTGTTTAGATAATTTCATAACAGGTTCAGCTCAAAATATAGCTCACCTATTTGGTAATAAGAATTTTCATTTTGTAGAACATGATATTACTAATTATATTTTTATAGATGGCCCATTAGACTATATTTTGCATTTTGCATCTCCTGCATCGCCAATAGATTATTTGAAACTACCTATTCAAACTCTGAAAGTTGGTTCTTTGGGTACTCACAAAGTATTGGGTTTAGCTAAAAAGAAGGGTGCAACAATCTTGATAGCTTCTACAAGTGAAGTTTATGGCGATCCTCTAATTCACCCACAAACTGAGGACTATTGGGGTAATGTAAACCCTATTGGCTATAGAGGTGTTTATGATGAAGCCAAGAGGTTTGCTGAGGCTATGACTATGGCATATCATAGATACCATAATGTGGAAACAAGAATAGTAAGAATATTCAATACTTATGGCCCTAAAATGCGATTAGAAGATGGAAGAGCTATTCCGAATTTCATTAATCAAGCATTAAAAAATAAGCCTGTTACTGTATATGGTTCTGGCAATCAAACTCGCTCTGTTTGTTATGTAGATGATTTGACAGAGGGTATATATAGACTTTTATTATCAGATGAAATTATGCCTGTAAATATTGGCAATCCTGATGAAATAACTATGCTAGACTTAGCTAAGGAGATTATCGAACTAACAGAATCAAAATCTGAGATTATTTTTGAAAATTTACCCTCAGATGATCCAAAAGTTAGAAGACCTGATATCAGTAGAGCAAAGGAAATTTTGAATTGGACTCCACAAATTGATAGAAAATCTGGTTTATTAAAAACTATTATTGATTTTCGTAAGAGATTAAATATAGATTAATAAAATTGTCTCATTGTGAATCATTATTATTTTTTTTATATACCTTATTATTTGGAAGAGTAAAGAAGATATTTAAAAAATGCTTAATGATTGAAAACATAAATAGCAAAGGAAAGAAGATTAAGAGCCATTTCTCTTCTACTGCGACTTTAAAATATAACTTAATTTCGGAAAGTCTCAATTTTATGAGATTGCCGCTTATTCCACCTTTTGTACTCATTAGACGATCTCTTGTTGCTAATTGCAAATCGAGATAATAAAATGAATATTTTTTTGCTAATCTAAGAAATAATTCGTGATCTTCTGAATATACAAAGTTTGTATCAAATCTATCTACTATGTCTCTCTTTACGACTGCACATGAAGGTACTGCTCTATTAACTAGCAAAAGATTAAGATAGTGAATTTTCTTTATATCTAACTTATCTTCTTTTCCTTTTACTAAGTCGAAATTATAATCTTGAACCGAATATGTGTGGGACAAAATATCAATATCATTCTTAGATAAAATTTTATTAATAATTTCGAGCTTTTTGCTATACCATATATCATCGGCATCTAAAAAACATATATAATCACCTTTTGCTTTATTCCAAGCAACATTCCTTGCGTAAGCTACTTTTTTATTAATTTCTAATTCAATTAATTCAATCTTATCAGATTTTATAGATTTAATAATATTGACTGAATTATCGGTACTTTTATCATCAACTACTATTATCTCAAAATTTTGATAAGTTTGATTTAAACAGCTATTTATAGTATCTAAAATTGTATTTTCTGCATTATAACAAGGAATTAATATTGAAAAGAACAGCATTTTAAATATTAAATTCCTAATCTATTAAAAATATAATCTACACTTTTGAATACTTTATCGAAGCTAAATAAGCTTTCTAATTCTTGATATGAAAAATGTTTTTTAATATCATCATCAGACCATAAGGATTCTAAAAATGGAACTTTTTCATCCCAAGTCTTCATAGCACATCTTTGTACTATCACATAAGCGTCTTGTCTTTTTAAACCCTTTTTAGCTAATTCTAGCAATACTTTTTGCGAATGTATCAATCCGTGTGTTAAATTTAAATTTTCTAGCATTCTTTCGGGATATACAACTAAGTTATCTAACAGCTTAATAGCTCTATTTAAGATATAATTTAATGATATTGTAGAATCGGGCATTATTACACGTTCTACACTTGAATGAGATATGTCTCGCTCGTGCCAAAGGGCATTATTTTCGATTGCTGCTAAAAGATTACTTCTAATTAATCTTGCTTGCCCTGTTATATTTTCAGAAGCAATTGGATTACGTTTGTGAGGCATTGCTGAACTTCCTTTTTGACCTTTTGAGAAGTATTCTTCTGCTTCGCGGACTTCAGTACGTTGTAAATGTCTAATTTCAATAGCAATTTTCTCTAACATTGCAGCTGTAAGAGCCATAGCAGATACAAAATTTGCATATACATCTCTTTGTATTACCTGTGTAGATACATTTGCAGGTTGTAAACCTAATTTTTCGCTTACATATTCCTCTACATAAGGAGATAAGTGTTCAAATGTGCCGATAGCTCCACTTATCATACCAAGTGAGCAACCCTTTATAGCTTCTTGCATTCTTGTTATATTTCTATTACATTCATCATACCAAAGAGCAAATTTTAGCCCAAAGGTCATAGTTTCAGCATGTATACCATGACTTCTACCAATACAAGGTGTATATTTAAATTCATTTGCTCTTTTAGCTAATATTTGTTTTAATTTATCTAAATCTTTAAGCAGAATTTCACCTGCTTGTTTTAATTGGACAGATAGACAAGTATCTAATACATCACTTGAAGTCATACCTAGGTGTATATATCTTGATGGTTCACCAACATATTCTTCTATATTAGTAAGAAAAGCTATTACGTCATGTTTAGTAGTTTCTTCAATTTCTAAAATTCTTTTAACATCGAAATTTGCTTTTTCTTTAATAGCATCGATGGCTTCTTGTGGTATTAGACCTAATTTTGATTGAGCTTCGCAAGCTAATATTTCTATATCGAGCCATATTTTATATTTATTTTCATCGCTCCATATTTTACCCATTTCGGGTAAAGTATATCTTTCTACCATAATATAAACTATTTATTAATTTTGTAATTTATTTCATTCAAATATAATGGTTTTATAGTATCCAAATCACTATAATTTTGAATTTCAATATTTTTGTAGGCAAGTTTTAATTGGTGTTCGGCTAATATTTCAATATATTGTTTATATATCAAATTTTCAAATTTACTATCATCAAAATTTCCTATTAATAGCGTATTATTATCAATATTTTTGATTAATTCATCATATTGTATTAGCTGCAAATCATTAATAATAGCCCCGCTGGCTCTATCATACATCATATAATAATAATTGCTATTTCCTGCATTTACTAATGTTGCTATTTTCTTGATTTCTTGATTAAGTATGCTATTATCTATTGTGGAATATATTATTTCATTGTTTGTATTGGCTATCAGTTTAATATCTTTACCAAATATCAAACCTTTGGCAAAACTCAGTCCTATTCTTAATCCTGTAAATGATCCCGGACCATTATTGGTAGATATATGAGTTATTTGATTGAAATTAATATCTAAATTATTTAGTAATTGCTCTGTAATAACTGCTAATAACTTATCATGGACATTCAGTCCACTGATATTAATACTACCTAAAAGAGAATTATTGTGAAAAATAGCCACACTACAAAGGTTAGAACTTGTTTCAATAGCTAATATCATATAAGCTCCATTGTTTTTTTAATCTTGTATAAAAATTCAAAAGCATCTTCTTTTTTGCTAATTTGATATTCAAGTATTAACTTAGTTTTAGTTTGAGTTAATTTTATTCCATCAATTGATGAGATATAATCAATTATTATAGGGAAAGCGTTGTCGTAATATTCTTTAAATTCTGTTGGTGGGAAATCACATACAAGCATATTATTTTTAATATTAATTTTACTAAATCCTGTACCAATTGTTGCAATTCTTAATTTTACTACAAAAATCAAATTTTGTGCTTCTTTAGGGAATTTTCCATATCTATCGTTTAGCTCTTTGATAATATCGTTCAAATCTTTCAGATTATCTACCTTGTATAATTTTTTATACATAGTAAATCTATCTGTATCATTTGAAATATAATCTTTGGGAAATAATGCATCTTCGTCTATTTCAATAATTACATCTTCGTTGTAATATTTAGGTTTTTCTGGTAATTTAGTGTCAAATAAATCTGAAAATTCTTCACTTTTTAGCTCTACTACTGCTTCATCTAATACTTTTTGAAATAACTCGAAACCAATATCAATGATGAATCCACTTTGCTCGGCACCTAATAGGTTACCAGCCCCTCTAATTTCTAAATCTCTTAATGAAAGCTGGAAACCGCTACCTAGTTCATTAAATTCTTCTATAGCTTGTAGTCTTCGTAAAGCTTTATTATTAATTTTGTAAGTCTCAGGTATAATCAAATAGCAGTATGCTTGTTTGTTAGTTCTGCCCACTCTACCTCTTAGCTGGTGAAGTTCGGCAAGTCCAAAGTTTTGAGCTCTATTGATAATTATGGTATTGGCATTAGGGATATCAATACCAGACTCAATAATTTTAGTTGAGAGTAGGATTTGGTACTTATTTTCAATAAATCCTTCCATAATTTTTTCTAATTCATTAGGCGCCATTTGGCCATGAGCAGTAACTATTTTGTAGTTAGGAAGTATTTCTTGTAATTTGATAGCTATAAGGTCTAAATCATCAATTTTATCAGAAACAAAGAATACTTGCCCTCCTCTTTTAATTTCATTATCAATAGCTTCAATTACATATTTATCGTCCCATTCCAATATCTGAGTTATTACTGGCAATCTGTTTCGTGGAGGTGTATCCATCACACTTAGGTCTCGAGCCCCCATCAAAGAAAAGTTTAACGTACGAGGTATAGGTGTAGCAGTGAGAGTAAGGGTATCTACATTTTCTTTCATTTGTCTTAGTTTTTCTTTAGCAGAGACACCGAATCTATGCTCTTCATCTATCACTAATAAGCCTAAGTCTTTAAATACTATATCTTTACTCAGCAATCGGTGAGTCCCAATCAATATATCAATTTTCCCGCTTTTTAGTTTATCTATTATTTCATTTTGTTGATTTTTTGTTTTGAACCGCGAAATAACATCTATTATTACGGGAAATTTGGCAAACCTATCTCTGAATGACATATAGTGTTGCTGAGCTAATATAGTAGTAGGTACTAATACTGCTACTTGCTTACCAGAATGGACTGCCTTGAATGCAGCACGAAGAGCAATTTCTGTTTTACCAAACCCAACATCTCCACACACTAATCTATCCATAGGAGAGTTTGATTCCATATCTTTTTTGACTTCTTCTGTGGTTTTGGATTGATCTGGTGTATCTTCGTAAATAAATGATGCTTCAAATTCTTTTTGCATAATATCATCGTAGGGATAGGAATATCCTATTGCTAATTTTCTCTTAGCATAAAGTTTTATCAAATCTCTTGCAATATCTTTTAATCTGCTTTTGGTTTTAGCTTTCTTTCTTTGCCATTCTGAACTTCCTAATTTTGACAAAGAAGGGATAGAGCCTTCTTGTGCGGCATATTTTGATATCTTGTTAATATAATTAATATTGACGTATAGCACATCGCCTTCTGCAAATTTTAGTTTAATCGTATCTTGTAGATTGCCTGCTATTTCAACAGTTTTAAAACCATCGAATAAAGCTATACCTTTATCTTCGTGTACAATATAATCGCCAATTCTCAAGTCTTGTAGTTCTCTTAGAGTAATAGCTTTGCTACTTTTATTTCTTTTTTGATTAATTATTCTACTTCTTTCAAAAATTTGATGTTCCGTAAAAATTAAGAATTTAAAATCATTCCAAATAAAACCTTTCGAAATAGGCAAGTCAAGCCATTTTATTTTTTTGATAAGTTCTTCTATTAAATCGTTATCAATATCTTTTATATTAATAAATTCTGATTTTGTCTTTTCTATTATATCTTTAAGTCTTTCGAGATGGATTTTATTATCAGCCGCAAGATATAGCTCATACCCCAATTGATAGTATTTTAATAATTCAATTATAAATTGCTTGATCGATGCATGAAATATTGGTTGCCCTTGTGTAGAATAGCTTATATCGGCTTTGCTAATATTATTCAAATAAAAAGTATTGTATTGATATTCATTTAATTTATTTAAGAGGGTTTCATTTGAAATTTCTGAATCTAATATCATTAGAAAAGTATCGTTTAGATAATCAAAAAAGTTATAATTCCCTTTTTCATTAAAAAGGCAAGAAATAAACTCAACTTGATTATGCTCTTTAACACTTCGTTGTGATATAGTTTCAAATTCTCTAATTGACTCAATTGCATTTCCCCAAAATTCTATTCTAATAGGGTTGTCCCAACCTATCGGGTAAAGATCAACAATACCTCCTCTAATAGAGATATCTCCTTGGTTGGAAACGAAATCTTTTCTCTCAAAGCCATTTAAAATAAGATTTTTGACAAATGTATCAAAATCGAATTCATCTCCATTTTTAATTATAAGTCTATTCGAATTAACTAATAAGGGGCTTGGTAGTTTGTATTCTATAAGATTTTGATTAATAATTATTATTGATTTTTCGTTAGTATTATTCTTGGTAAGCCCTTCTATCAGCCAATCTACAGAATCTTCTTGATCTTCAATTTTGGCTCTAAACGTAAATTTTGGTTCTTTGATAAATGTAATATAATCTTCGCCGATTAAAGCTGCTAGATCAAAATAATATTCATCACCGATTTCATTTTCGGGTACAATAATTATTATATTTTTTTTATATTGCTCGTTTATTTTTTTGATTAAAAAACTTTTTGAAGAGCCTGACAAATACTTTAGATTTTGTCCATATATGCTACTAATGTTATCAGATAAATTAATTTTATTAAGTATATTAAGTGACATTTTATTTAATTATAAATTCAGAAAATTTATGTTCAAAATACCCTTTATTGTCTTCTTTTAAACGGATATTCAAAGATATACCTATATCATTTTCTACTTTTTCTAAAATTTCAGTAAAATTATAAAGGTATGTAAGCAATTCCATTTTGGTATATGGTAATAAGATTTTATAAGTATTACTATTGAGATTAAATATATCAGTCATTTTATTCAATAGCGTAGTTATATTAATACCTTTTAACGCAGAAATAGGTACATAATCTTTGTATTCATTATTAAGTTCATTAAGTATATATTTATTTTCAATTAAATCTATTTTATTGAAAACTAATATGGTAGGCTTATCAGTAATTCCAAGCGAATTTAAGGTATCTATTACTGTATTAATATGATCTCGAAAAAACGGATTTGCTATATCAACTACATGGATTAATACGTCTGCTTCTTTGGCTTCGGCAAGAGTACTTCTAAAAGATGCTACCAAATGTGTTGGTAATTTTCTAATAAATCCAACTGTATCAGATAGAAGAGCTTTCATACCAGAAGGTAATTCAAATTGTCTAACGGTCGTATCTAATGTAGCGAATAATTTGTTTTCTACATATACATCACTTTCTGTTAATAGCTGCATTAATGTTGATTTGCCTGAATTAGTATATCCCACGAGTGCAAATCTTGGTAATTGATTTCTATTCTTTCTCTGTACTTCTCTTTGTTTATCTATCTCCTTTAGTTTTTCTTTTAATTGTTGGATTTTAATTCTTATCATTCTTCTATCAGTTTCAATCTGAGTTTCACCAGGTCCCTTTGTACCTATACCACCAAATTGTTTGGATAAATGTGTCCACATTCTTGTCAATCTTGGCATAAGATATTGTAATTGGGCTAATTCAACTTGAGTTTTAGCTTCATTTGTTCTTGCTCGTTTGGTAAATATATCTAAGATTAGTCCACTTCTATCGATGACTTTTATTTCGAATTCTCTCTCTAAATTTCTAGCTTGAACGGGAGTTAGATCATCATCAAAAATAGCTAATGAAATATTATTATCTTTGATAAATTGTTTAATCTCTTCTACTTTGCCTGAGCCAATCAATGTAGCTACACTTGGCTTAGCTAATTCTTGAGTAAACTCTTCTATTATTTCGGCACCAGCTGTATCAGCTAAGAATCTCAATTCGTCAATATGCTCGTGAGCTAATTCTCGAGAGAATCCTTTTTTAAAAAAGCCAACTATAATAGATCGCTCTGGTTTAATCTCTAATTCTGTCAATTTGTATCCTTTATCTGTAATTAGGAATAATTTTCGTAATTTTGTAAATGTGAAATATCAAAATGATTATGGACGATTTAAATCAAATAATAGATAAAATTATTAGGAGTGATAGAAGAACTTGTGCGTTAGAGATCAACAAACAAGGTAGATTAATAATTAGAGTGCCTAAATTCTTTAGCCAGAATGATATTAATAAGATATTAGATGATAAGCGTAAATGGATTTTATCGCATTATAATTCTAGTATTGACAAAATTAATGAGGCAAAATCTATCAAGGAGAATAAAGTTTTTTATAGAGGTAGTTTATTAGAAATAGAATTTGTTAAATTGAATAACTATTTATTAAAGTTTGAG
>JBDHXE010000002.1:0-47612 GCA_039810525.1 Chlorobiota bacterium
ATGTATTAGCAACTTGATAACGAGTCAAATCAATTGGGTGATCCGAACATAATTCTGTATAAATTCTCTTATCAAATTTGCCATAAGAAGAGCCACCTATATTAAGAGCTTCGTAACCACCATTATTTTCTGGCAATTTCTGTTTAATTATATCAGCTTGTATAGTTACACCAATATGATTGGCTTGACCAGTCAAATCGGCAGACAAATGATAATCCTTATCCTTTTTGAAAGCAGGGTTTCTCAAATAGCACCACAATACCGTCCCCATACCCAATTCGTGAGCTGCTTGGAAAGCTTCTGCTATCTCTACTATTTGGCGTCCTGACTCTTCCGAACCAAAATATATGGTAGCACCAATAGCTGCAGCACCCATATCATAAGCTTGCTCTACCCTACCAAATAATATTTGGTCAAATTTATTAGGCACAGTCAATAATTCATTATGATTGATCTTAACTATAAAAGGGATCTTATGAGCATACTTACGAGATACTATTCCTAATACACCAAATGTAGAAGCTACTGCATTACAGCCACCTTCTATTGCTAATTTTACTATATTCTCAGCATCAAAATAAATTGGATTTTTCGCAAAGCTAGCACCAGCACTATGCTCAATTCCTTGATCTACTGGGAGAATTGACATATAACCAGTATTTGCCAGTCTACCATTACTATATATCCATTGCAAATTACCAATTACCCTATTATTTCTATCCGAATTAGTAAATACCCTGTCTATAAAATCATTACCCGGCAAGGTCAAACTCTCTTTGGATATTTTAGGGTTTTCAAATCCAAGTAAATAATCTTGCTTATCACCAAGCAATTCTTTGATTTTTTCTATCATTTTTTCAATTCTCCAATTTTATTATTAAGGAATTAAACCGTCATTTATTAAATTGTAATAATTTATTTTACAAATTTAAGAAACTTAAAGATAATATAATGCCTAAATTAACGATACTAATAATTATTTCTTTTATCATAAGCAATTATGCTTACTCACAATACCAATGCAAAGACTATTTACTTCTCGATGGTATGGAGCCTCTTAAATCTTTAGGTATGGATACTACCACCAATTGGTGGGCTATCACTGAGCCATTTTCGGGTATGAATAGAATTATCATTTCTGGAAATACAAGCAAGACTTTTGTTAATATACTAGATCCTGTATTTTCGCCTGATGGTAATAGATGGGCATATTTTGCAGAAGATAATGTATCGCTTTTGTTAGTGCAGAATGATACTACTATTAATTTAGGAGCTGCTAAACCGGGGAAAATTCATTTTAGCGGCAATTCTGAACAATTAGCTTATTCGTATTACATTAATAATACAGAATTTATACATCTTAATGATAAAAAAATAGAAGTTATTAATGGTACTCGCGACTTTGTGGTAGATTATTACGGTAATTCGCTAGCATTTATTATCAGAAAAGGCAACAACTCCTATATTGTAAAAAACTATACAGAATACGGCATATATGATGATATCAAAATACTTGGTTTTGATGAAAACAGCAAAATTGTGTATGCCGCCAAATCAGGTAATGGCTGGGAATTTTATAAAGATGACCGAGCAATATCAGATATTTATAGTAGTGTAAATGAAATTAAAGTAAATTTAGAAGGCACTGTATTTGCCGCTATCGTACAAAATATGTCTGGCAAATATCAAGCTATGCTAATATCTAACGAATATTATGAGCCACTTGTAGGTATGCCTTATGATAAAGCATCAGGGTTAACTCTACACCCTACTTTAGCTCTATATGCTTATTTAGCCGAGAGAAATTTGGTAAATTATATTGTATATAATAGTGCTGAGTATGCTGGCGGGCAATTTAATGGTAATCCACAATTTTCTTGGAACGGCGACGAATTATATTATATCTCATGCGATATTGATTGTTATATAGGTATTAATGGTAAAAGAAATTTATTAAACAATACTATCGACGTAAACTCCAAATTGGCAATAGCACCCAATACTAATACGTATGCTTATTCTACTTCGAGTTCATTGGTAGTAGCGCGTATGGATTCCAAAGAGCTAACAGCTGGCATGATGGTAGATCTTGTAATGCCACCACGTTATAATAGATTTGACAATCGCTACGAAACTCTCGGCGTAATCAACAACAAACTATATATGATGACTTGCAGACCACGATAAAGTATTTGTTTCATTATAAGAAAAATTACTGCTATTGAGAATACAGATAGATAAATCTCTAATTTGACTTAAGAAATTAGCAAATATATTATTTATTAAAATTTTACTCCAGCAAGTATTGATTGGAAAGTGTCGTTAATCTCTTGTTGTTTAGGTATAGCATTATAATCAACCACCATTGGCAGAAGAGTCATTTCATAATACTCGCCTATTGTAGATATAAATACTGCAGATTGAGAAGCTGCTGCTGCATTACCGCCAGCATATTCATATTTTACAAATCTTTTTGTGCCCATTTTGATAGGCAGATATTTCCCTATTTGCTTAATATTACCAGCAGATTTGTTCTCTTTTTTAACAAAAGAATACCAAGCCAAAGCATATAGACCTTCGTCTCTTATTCGCTTTTCATATTCATTGGAATGTGATAAATTAGATACTATTAAGCTAAGATTGTAAGATTTATTGACTGCAACATACAATACATCTTTAGATATTTTATCTTCTACATCTACCAAAAACCAATCTTTTGGCAAAAACGCAATCATATCACCTTTCTCTGAACGCAACATATTATTAGACAATTCTAATATTGGTTTTGGCGAAATATCTATTTCTTTCTCTACTTCTATTTCTTCTTCATTGTCATATTTTACTATAATACAAGAATTGAAAGTGATTGCAAATATAACAAAAATCAAACTGATGGTTAAATATTTAAAAAATCTAATATTCAAGTTTCTAATATTCCTCAATATGAAGACTACCTGGTTGGTCTTCGCAATTTTTAGTATAGTTTTTATTAATAAGAAAGCTCGATACCGACTCTACCATTTTAGGGTTACCACATAAGAAAAAGTGAGTTTTTTCGGGCGATATTTCTATACCAGCTTCATTTTCTAATAATTTATTATCCAAATGTTTTTCTATATAGCCAGTCAGGCCAGTCCATGACGAATCAGCTTTGAGTAAAGTTGGAAAATAGAAGAAATTCTTAAAGGAATTTTTAACTAAAGCTAGTTCTGAATAATAACCTAAATCCCATTGGTATGCGGCCCCATGTAGAATAGCTAACTTAGTATTGTGGTGCTCGGCTAAATGAGAACGCAAGAAACTCATAAAAGGAGCTAACCCAGTACCTGTAGCTATCATTACTATATTAGAGCCCTTAGGCACTTGATTAATATTAAAAGAGCCAAGAATTTGGTTATCTATCCACATTCTACGGCCATGAGTCAGGCTAAATAATCGTGGAGTAAGCTGCCCACTCTTTACTTGACTAATATAAAATTCAAATTCTCTGGTATCATAATTAGCAGAAGCTATAGAATATGGTCTTTTAATCAAAAAGTCATCATTAAGATTTTCCATTGCCATAACCGAATTAGGAGAACGTGGCTCTTTGGCTAATAGCCCAATTGTAGTATATTGCCCAGCAATAAATTGTTCTCTTGGCTCATCGGTTTTGAGTCTCAATATCATCAAATCAGGTGTAAGTTGTATTTTTCCAATTACAGTAGCATTATATGGGCTTTTATTCATAATTATATAAAATATATTCTACCAATTTTACAAAGATAAAGAAAAAGTTTAACTTTATTAATAGGAATTACAAAATTATATTAAACTGCGATTAGCAAATTATTAACATTTTGCTATACTTTTTCTTAATTTATACACATTTCATAAAATTCAAATATTTGCTATATTTATTAATAAATTATTAGATATTGTGGTATATAATCATCGCAATTTCTGATTTCTTAATTCTCTTACCATTATAAATAGGTATTGGAACAAAGTATATAGCATTGCCGCTACTGCTAATATAATACCATAACTGTAAGCATAGGTATTATCTATCACTAAGCCAAAGGTAACTAATAGTATTAGAGTGTAAGTTATTTTTCCCTCGAATGTAGAAGTAAGGGTAATCTTAATTTTGCTTTTAGCATATAGCCCACCAATTAATATCATTAAATCTCTTATTATAATACTTAGAAAGAACCACAGTGGCATAATATCAGTAATAACTAAGGTCAAGCCAACTACCCCAATAAAGAATTTGTCGGCAAGAGGATCTAATATTTTACCTAAATCAGTAATTTGATTAAATTTGCGAGCTAAATAACCATCAAAAAAATCAGTACTTCCTGCTAAAATACCCAATATGATAGCTGAGGGTATATCTTGAATATACAGCAAATATGCTACTGGTATTGTAAGTATCATTCTAAATACACTTAATCCGTTTGATATATTCATTTTTTTCTAATATATATTAAAATTGCACTAAAAATTATAGCAAAAATAATCGCAGGAAACATAGGTTCAAAATCTAAGCCAAAATTAATAAGTTTTTGCCTAAATATAGTAAATATAAGTGCAATTAGCGAGCTTATACTCATAATTATAATTGAATCCTTTGATTTTAATACTGTTTTGTTAAAATACGTAACTGTCAATGGCACAATAAGGCCCGGTATAGCTATAGATGATGTTTTATATATTAAATCAATTGCTGATGGTATTGTAATTGCTAATAAAATACCTATCAATGAACTAATTAACAACCCAATTCTTATTTTTTTTTCATCTGTACCCATAATATATTTATTTAATATATCTCTACCAATGGTAATACCACTAATGAAAGAATAACTATTCAATGTGGACATTATTACCGCTAATAACGATACAATAAATATCCCTTTTACTAATGGTGGTAGTACCAAATCTCCTAATATGGGGTACGACATAACTGCTTGTATATTAGGTAAATTAGCTTTTGCATATAGCCCTGTTGACAAGGTCAAAAAATCAAATAAAGCCCAAAATAATATAGACAAAAGTACTCCATTGCGTGCTGTTTTTGGCGATTTGGCAGCAGCACATCTTTGGTGAAATGAAGGGTCTACAAATGTTTGAAATGCAATAATATACCACGATAGTACATATTGCCAGCTTAGATCCCCAAATATAGTCAGATGACTGGAAGGTAATTTTGGTGCATTTTCGCTAAAGAATCCAAATTGATGATACGAGAATACAAACAACAACATAAATCCAACAAACATAAGTATGAATTGTGCAGTATTGGTATATACGTCTGCTCTAAATCCGCCAGTAAAAAGATATATTAGCGAAAGTATAGCTCCTAATATTATGGATAACCATAAGGGCCACCCCGACAACATCTGAATAATCACTCCCAACATCAGTATATAAGCAGCTGGTATTGTGATTGCTAAAATAACAATAGAAGCTATTATACCCGCCTTTTTGCCATAGTAATACTCTATCTGTTCTGGTATTGAGCTAAACCCTAATTTACGAATTTTACTTGCAATCATACTACCAAAAAGCGCCGCAGCAATATAATATGGAAGACCAAAGCATACCCATGCAACCAATCCAGAATTATAAACAAACTCGCCTACGGCAAGAATTGAACCATACCATGTAGCTACCAAAGTGGCAATAAACAATGGTAGAGTTAGTTTGCGGCCTGCAAGAATAAAATCATCTTTGTTAGTTTTTTTTTGTTTGCTTGTGAAAAAACCAATGAATAGAATAAGAATAAAATAGGAAATTATGACTATATTATCGACTAACTCTAATTTCATAATTGGAGATTAAAGCAAATTAAGGATAAATGTATAAGAAATATATTAATTTTATATCTTAGCAATATTATTTATATATATTAATTAGTTCTAAAAGGATAATAACTTTAGTCCAATTGCAACTTCAATTTTAGATTTTTTAATATCAAAATCTTGAAATCCAGATTGAGCTTGATATATATCGTTGAGCCCTGCTACATATCTGATATCTAAAGAAAAATTGGACAAATCTGCGCCTATACCTAATTTGGCACCATATATGAAATTTTTAAAATCTCTACCTTGTATCTCATTTAGAGCATCGTCTATGCCTTTGTCGGTAAGATAAGAAGCAAACACTCCACCTTGTATATTAATTGAAAATATTTGATTGTTAATTATCTTAAATCCAAGCAAAGCACCCAAGTCTAACGATCTTTGGTTTACCTTATAGTTAGTAAAAGTATTGTTAGAATTAATATTCAGTTTACCCCCATCTAAAGAATACATTAGTTCGGTCTGAATAAAAAATGTATCCCCAATTCGCATAAAAGCACCTACTTCTAATCCACTTTTCAAATCAGATGATATATCAGATTCATTCGTGTTAAATTTAGAAGCAGTATATCCAGCTTTGGCTCCAATATCAAAATTAGCCATCGAAACTACTGGGAACATAGTTAGAATAATGAGTAAAATAGTTTTTTTCATATATCATCTTTATTAATTGATCAAATATAATGTATTAAACGAATGAAACTTATTTTGATACAAATATATTTTAAATTATATTAAATTTTTAATTATTCTAAAATTGAAAATATTATATAGGAGAAAAATGGAAGGTAATAAAAAGATCAAATTCAAAGATTTTCCGATGACATTTTGGATAGTGATTATATTTGAGTTTTTCGAACGCGGTGCATATTATGGTGTGATGAGTGTACTCTCTGTATATTTAACAGATATATTAGGGTTTTCAAAAATGCAGGTAGGTACTATCAAGGGTACTATACAGCCATTACTATATTTTTTACCTATTTTGTCGGGTGCAATAGCAGACAAAATGGGGTATAGACGAACTCTAATGGTTGCTTTTTCGTTGTTGGGCTTAGGATATTTCCTAACATCTCAATCTACAACCTATTTGCCAGTATTCATTTTTCTAATTATTATGGGTTTAGGGGCCGGTATTTTTAAACCAATCATATCTGGCTCGATAGCCAAAGTAACTAATGAAGAAAACTCTTCTTTGGGATTTGGTATATACTATTGGTCTATCAATTTGGGAGCATTTTTATTCCCACTTATATTAGTGCCATATTTGAAATCTATAGATTGGTCTTATGTATTATTGATGGCCGCAGTTGCTACAGGCTTAATGATAGTTCCAACTTTCATATTTTACAAAGAACCTACCATAAATGAAAAGTCTAATGAATCTTTAATGACAAGTATTAAGCAAATTTTTGAGAAAATCAAAGTAGTATTTATGGACTGGAGATTTATATTATTTATATTTATCTATTCATGGTTTTGGATATTATACTTCCAAATGTTTGACAGTGTATTATGGTATGTCAAAGATTTTGTAGATGCAAGCTCATTAGATGTTTTTTTATCTAAATATCTGCCCATAGTTGGCAAGTTTGATGTAGAGCATGTTACAGTGATAAATGCTCTAACAATTATTCTACTGCAATTATTTATTTCTAATATAGTCAAAAATACTAAAGCTCTACCTACTATGCTGGTAGGTATAGGTCTAGGTACAATTGGTATGGCTATTTTGGCTATTAGTTCTAATATTTGGGTATTTATTATTGGTATCATAATATTTTCAATAGGCGAAATGACTGCTCATCCTAAATTTATTTCGTATTTAGGATTAATTGCACCAGAAGACAAGAAGGCTACATATATGGGTTTTGGATTCTTATACGGTTTTTTTGGTTCATTGATAGGTAGTTTTTTGGGGGCATGGCTATATATTAAATTTGTAGATCATCCTATGATTAGGTTTATCAATAGTAAATTGATAGCTGCTAATATGAACATATTGCCAATGAATTCTAAGATTTCTGATGCTATCGTAGTAGCAGAAAATATTGGATTAAGTAAGGCAGATATTTCACAATATGCACATACTACTGAATTATGGATACTATTTGCAATGATTGGCGTACTATGTATAATTGGTCTCTTAGCTTATCAGAAATTTATATTGCCAAATGCTAATCATAATAAACACGCATAATAACTAAATATTAAGCACAGTGGTTAATATTGACCACTATATTTGAATTTAAATCTCTTTTATTATAAAGCCAATATTATTTAGCTATATATATAATTTATTGAAATTATTGCAATTATTTGTTATTTTGATATTTATACTTTTTATTTTTGTAGAATAATACTATTTCGGTATTTTAATTGATGTATGTTTAATAATTAATGGAAATGTAATGAGTATCTTTGAAGAATTTGATAAAAGAAGAGATCACGGCAATGAGTTAGTAATGGCTCAAGATTATTTCCCATATAAACGATTTTTCAATTTAGACACCAATGCTTTTAATTACGGTGCTATTGATGATAAAATCAAAGAATTGATGGGATTGTCTTGTTCGTTAGTAATGAGATGCAATGATTGCATACTTTATCATTTGAGGAATGCTTACAATAATGGGGCTACTATGGAAGAATTTAATGAGACTATGAATATAGCTCTTACAATAAGCGGCTCGATTGTAATTCCTCATCTAAGATTGGCACTTGCAGCTTTAGAGGAATTAAAAAATAAATAAAATTGACTAATATGAGCGTTAGAAAGCAGAATATTTTAGAGTTGAGATCAAAAACCACGTACTTACGTGATGAATTGTCTAATCTATTGAGTAGGTGGTTTTATTTGAAGAATGTAGTCTTTCCACAAATAGATTATCGTTATAATCAATTATTTGGAGCAATTGAAAGCGAAATCGAACATTTTACACTAGAATTGCGTAAGCATAAAATGGCTCACTTCAAAGTAAACATTCAAAATATAGAATACGTATCTAATAGCAATATAGATAATTTAAATAATTGTGCAGAGTATATCTTCAATAGCGTCGAGAAAGCTTTCGAAAACAATCAAATACCTGACTTCTCTATCAATGTAGATTACGAAATTTCTAACCTATATAGACAATTAGTTAAAAAATTACACCCAGATACGAGCAATGATATAGAGCTTTTTAACAAATATTGGATCAATGTACAAGATGCCTACCATACTAAAAATGTTCATAAACTAAGACTATTTCATAAAATTATATGTTTTGACGAATATTTAGAATTGATTACGACAAGGAATCGCGAAAGAGTATTATCATTTGAGCTTAATGAATTAGAGAAAAGTATTACTAATGAGAAAAGAAAAATAAATAGATTAATGAATCAGGAGCCATTTGTATTTATGAATAAATTATACGATGAGGAATGGGTAGCAGCAAGAAAAGATTTTTTAAATAAAAAATTGAATAATTTAAAAGATAGAATTAACACTTACCAACATATTAATTAGAAATTGTGAGATTTATTTATTTCAGCATAACATAGGCTTATATTGAATATTAATATTTGTAATGGCACAGCTCTATAACATAAGAAGTTGCCTCATAAGTTAGATTTATATATTTTCGTTCATATTTCCTTGTTTTAAAATATTTATATAATTTAAAAAAAGTTGAAGGCGACAAGGCAGGTCGCCATAAGCCCGTGACTGCAATAGACTTACGAAAAGGAAGCCCTACACTTGTGAAGAGTAGGGTTCTGAGAAGAATTCAAATAGTAAATGAAATCATAATTATAATCTTTTTGGACGGAGCAAGCTCCACCCCTACTTAAACAAACAATATAAATTATTCTTACACTATATCACTTTCTTATCAATCATTTTAAGTATGCTTTATCAATTTATCTTACCATTGGTAACCAATATCAAATCTAAATGTAGGCATTACACCTGAATTTCTATTGAACTTGGCAACTACGGAATTGATAGCGCTTGAATTAAAATAATAATCAAAACCAAAAGCAAGCCCAATAGCAAAATCACTTGATTCGAACCATTGCCAACCTATCAAAAGGCCAAAAGTACGTATAGTAACATTAGTAGCTATTGGTTCAACTTTATTATCAGGTATATCTACATTCGAATACATTAAATTGGGAGCTATATAGAAACCTTCTAGGTATTTTTCCTTTAGGTGAAATCCTATATTCAAAATTAAATCCAAAGCCGCTCGTAGGATCAATATGGTAGTATTGTATTCCCAAACCAACTGAACTATTCGAAGATAAGCTTCTATAATACATAATATTTGCTGCATATAGATATAGTTTCAACGGATTTATAGTAATTAAATTCTTTGCTATGCTTTGTACATCATTTGAATCTAATTTAGATTCATTAGTTTGGGAAAGCATTGGGAAATTCCCTAGCATTAAGCTAAGTATAAATATTAAAGAAACATAAAAATACTTCATAAACACGCACTCCATAACAATTTAATTTAATATTATATCTTACTATAAAAATATAAAAATATTTTTTTTTAAAAAAATGTATATTTAATAAAATGAAAATAAAATACAATATAATTATGTTTTTTTATTAAAATTTGTGTAGGTTTAAAGAAACGATGTGTAAATATATTGACAGTTAGAATGAAAATACAATTTTAAAAATATTTGCCCAATTAGTTAGCATTACCAATCTAATTCCTATCCAACTACCGAAACCAATAAATGTAAGTCCAGCAAATTGTCTGATTTTATTAATTGATGCTTCGGAGAGCCTATGCTTATTCTTATATACAATTAAGCCGAGTAAGTATAACCACAAAAAATTGCCTAAGCCAAAGCCAAATGAAAATGTAAAGAAATGTAAAGCAGTAGCTTCAAAAAAGTTAAATTTCTGTACCCAAGCGCTCATTACCGCTAATGAAGGTAAAAAAGTAGGATTAGCTATATTAGTCAAAGAGAGAGCTATACCAAGTAAGAATGGACCTTTTGTTTTGAGATTTTTAAGATAATCCGGAGGCTCTATTGCAGTATTATCGACTGGCTCACTTTGCTTATTACATTTAAATTGTTTAAAACCATACAAAATTAAACCAGAAACTATTATTATTTGAAAAATTGCCGATATAATAGGGTAAGTAGTGAAGAAGTTGGTCAAAGTGGACTGAACTGCCGATGCGGCAAATATTGCTATAAGGCAGTAGATCATATCTAACATTGCTGTGCCAAACGACATTTGGAATGTAGCTTTGCGTCCACTATCCAACCCCAACCTAATGCTTGTCATCGCAATAGGACCCGGCGGCATAGCTAATACGAAGCCTATAATAATACCAATAATTAACGCAGTTAACATCTAATTTCTATACTTATTACCTTATATTGACGAACAAAAATTTAAAACTGTGAAGATTATCTGACACAAAATAAAACATTTTTTGCAAATAATAAAGAAAAAAATGTTTTATTATTTTATATTACTTATCTATAAATTTTCTAATTTCCTATATAGACATAGGTTTATAGTATGTGATACTTTATTTTTCAATATAGATTACTAAAACATATTTTGTTAAATCATTTATAGTTTAAAAAAAATCACCTCCAAAATTTAAGAGTCTTGGAGGTGATGATTAAACTCAAAATAAAATGATTAAGTTTACTTAATCTTGACTAATTTGCAAGTATATTTAGTATTACCACTATTTAATTCTATAAAGTAAACTCCGTTTTGTAGTTTACTTATGTTAGAATTGTAAAGATGTGTACCTGCAATTAGATTAATATTGTTTGCAAGGTCTTGTACTACTTTTCCACTCAAATCTCTGATTATTAGAGTAGAATTATACATATCTATTGGTGAATTGATTGTAATAGTAATATTATCATTAGCAGGATTCGGATGCACCGATATAGCATTAATTGGTGTATCGCCTTCATTATTTACTTTGGCAACAGGATTGCTAAGCTGAAGGGTGCCACTGCTGATAATATTATTTAATTCATCGTAAGTATTAAATTCTATCTCTGGATCTTTATCGTTTATTCCCGAAATTGTTAAGAATATTGGTACTACTTTGCTACCCTCGCTCACAGATTCTCCATTACCACCAAGAGCAATAATATATGAATTATCAGATTGTTTTAATGGGTAGATACGTACACCATTATCATCGGTAGCAGGTGGTCCTACGGCTATTATCTTTTGTTGATCAGATGTTTTTAACGTAATTGAGCTAATAGCATCTTTGTATGAGTTTTGATTATGTAAATAGATTGAGTATGTTCTAATCATACTTGGATGATTGTCTTTATCTACTCCTACTATATCACCACCTACTCCCTTCACATAAGCAGTGTATTCTACTGGTTCGGAGAAGATAGGTTCGGTGATACCCTCCATAGTATATAAAAATCTAACATATACATTGAATTTGTGTAAATTGTTAGGATTGTCAAATACAATATCAAAATCAGAAATATTTCCCGGATTGATGCTGGAAGATATAAATGCAGTATTGCCTTCTACTGTACCGTTAGAACCATCATTAGCAGTTAATTTAGATAGCTTTACTTCACTACTTGTAAATTCTAATCCATGAATAACGACGTCATTATCAGGATCTTCAGGACTAATTACCCAGAATTTACCATTGTTGAAGTCGCTCATTACTAATGATGTACTTTCAGGAGTAGATTGTTGTAATTTATCTTTAACTCCGGGTACAGTAATGTGCCCAAATCCTATATTGGTATCCCAAGGTAAGAATTTAATTCTACGAACGATAGTATAAGTAATAGTAGTATCACAAGTAACGCAATTACAATCTGTAAATGCATATCTAATTGAGAATATAAGGCTATCACCACATAAGAAACCACCACTATAAGGAGGAAATATCATATTTAGTGATAGATTAGCTCCTGAAGACCAGTCGACACATGAGTCTGCGCCCCATACTGCTTCGCGAGAGTAAGGATATATCAATTGTGGGCCACTTCCGGGTGCTACCATTAAAGTAGCACTATTAATATCACCATATATTCTATTCCAAGTAGATGAACTAAATGAACAGTATTTTTTCAAACGAGCAGATACAATAGTAGCAGAAAATTTTTGAATAGGATTAGGACCTACTGATAAGTTAGTCAATAACCCTACATATCCAGTAGCACTGTTCCAAGTTAATTTCGGTTCTCTAATTTTCTTGAAAAACTCTTTACAGCAGTCTTTTGTACCAGTAGAGCCACCATCACAAGGAGGTAAATCTAATTTAATGCTATCTCTACATACTACTCCATTACACTGCAATGTATAGTATATTGTAACTGGGTTAGTAGTATTGGTATGCAAGAATGCACCACTAATAGTCCAAGGAGAACTAGTAATAGAGTATGAAGAAGGTGAAAATGTGCCATCAGGTGAACTAAAAATTATTATACTTGGAGTGCAGCTAACAGCATGCATAGTAAATGCATAATATACATTGCCCGTAGCAGGATCTTCGCCTTTGCACACTATATCATATTTTACCTTTTCAAAGCATTTAGATGGCTGGACCACACTATCAATTACTTGAATACAAGCAATTTGAGATTCCAATTCACCAGCAATTTGATAATTTAATATACTACTTTGAATTAAATGTTTAGTCCAACCACTTGCTGCAAATGTATTACAAGAATTTTCACCTTTTTTGGCATTTGTATCAATTTTAGCAACAAATTGATATTCTGCACCTGTAAGGCCAACTGCGGTAGAGCCAAAATATATAGCCATATTTTTATCACCAATAGTTAGCCCCGAGCTCCAAGTTCCGTTTGTACCACAACCAGTCGTAAATGGGCTACCAGGCGCACCAGTTGGCAATAGATTATTGATATTAGCTAATAATCCAGTAGTATTGTTGTAAGGGAATACAGGATTAGGAATAGGTGTTCCCAAAATCGATACATAACTTATATCAAATTGACTTCCTCTATTAAAACAAGGTGCTAAAATTTGTTGATCTGCTGGGCTAACGTCTCTTGGTAATAAATCTACAAAAGTAATATGACTAAGCGCGGCTGTGCCACTCGAATTTAGCTTTAATTTGTAATTAATTAAAGAGCCCGCAGTAGCAGTAATGCTATTAGAATAATTAGCATCATTAAGCTTTTTGATACCTTTTTGTAAATTAAATCCTACTACACCAGATACTAATACCATTTCTACGTTAGAGGTTTCAGTAGCATTGCCCAAAGAGCCACCGCTTACAGTGAAGTAGTTAGGTATATTCCCTAATGCAGAAGTATCTTTTACTTTTACATCAAATTCGATATAGTAATATGGCACTCCACCTGTACCATACATCCCACAGTTACTATAGAATATATTCTGACAAACTGCTGGTATAGATGGAAGTGTAGCTGTAACAGTATTAGTTGAAGGATTATTGGAAAGATTGACTCCACTCCACTGTTGAGCAGGAGTAGGATTAGGATTACAATTAGGTAAACTCCAAGTATTAGAAATATAGAACGATGGATTGCCTACATATTCTAAATTTGGATCTAAAACATCGGTCAAGGTAACGCCGCTAAGAGCTTGCCCGCCAATATTTTGTATTCTTAATCTATATCTAAATATTGAGCCCGGAGTATAAGATGTTTGCTCTTGGCAAATATCTTTCCATAAGCAGGCTTTCGGTGCAGGAGTTGCAATATTAAATGAATTGCAAGCACTTATATTAGGTTGTATAGAAGTAAGGTGTACGCAGTTTGTTATGCTAGTCCCTATTATTGCATTGCTTGGTATAGTAAAGTTTACATATACATAGCCACATTGACCTACTCCTAAGCTACCAGTTATATTAACTATATTGCCTGAAATAGTGGCCGATATTGTATTAGGCCATACTGTACCCAAGCTTACTGAAGTAAGAGTATTTGGTACTGTATCTACTGCGGTAACAGGTAAGCTCGTAGTTCCATTGTTGCAAATATAAATTAAATACTGTCCAGCGCAGCCGGGCTGACCATTGGTGTACACCCATTTGCTTATAGTGCCACTATTGTAAGTATTTTTGGTTACACAAGTAGATGCACTTGTAGTAAAATCCGAACAAGAGCCTTGCACCGGTCCTAATGAGCCACTAAGAACAGCAGTATTGCCTATATTAGTATTACTTGGGAATAATGATATTGGGTAGTAAATACTAATATTACAGCTTGATGAATTGTAAGATGGTAGTGCACTCATATTGCCTACGCTCCATGTTACAATGTTTCCTGATTGGGTGGCTCCACATGTAGAGCTTACTAATACAGCACCAGCTGGCAATGTATCGGTTACAATGCCATTTACTAAATTTAGCTGCCCGGTTGTACCTACATTCTTATAAACAGTTACTTGATATGTTACTGTATCGCTACCAGTAGCCCAATTGCAACTTCCGCTTATATTAGCTAAACCGACTGGATATTTGACTATATGCCATGGGTTAGATGCTGTTGCTTTAGTCAATACATAGCCTGTACAAAATTCATAATTTTTGTTTTGATAAGTAGCTACTATACAAGCATTATTTCTTACCATATTACCCGGGCATGTAACTCCATTTGGGAAAGCTACGGTAATCGTGAATGAACCCGAGCAGCCGCTTGGTACACTTGCCCATGATAAAGAGAATAAACCTCCTTGAGAATTGATAGCAGGCGCAGTTACAGTGGGAGTACCGCAAGCACTATTGACCGTATTGCCTAAATACAAAAGTGCTGGTGGTAAATTATCAGATATTGAAACATTAGTAGCACCAGCAGGTATAGTATAATATATAGTATAACTGAAATTCTGCCCACTTTGCACTAAGGTATCGCTTACTACTTTCTTCAAAATGAAACCACCTTGCGAGACTTCCGAAACCCAACTCTGAGATTTCAACATAGAGAATGAACTAATAGAAATCAGCAATAAAAGCAACAATTTACTTATTGACTTGAAATATATTTTTTTCATTTTCAAACTCCAAATATTTTTAATGTGCAAATCTAAACAAACAAAAAGAAATAACAAAATTAATTATTATTAACAATTTTATTTTTTATATTAATTATATTATTTATTTCAAATTATTTTTTTTTAGAAGTATATTATTTATACATTGATTCAATCAGATCATTATATTTATCTTCGATGAAATCTCGACGATAGCTCATTTTAGGGGTTAATTCACCAGTATCGGTAGTAAATGGTTTAGCAAGGATTTTAAATTTCCTTATTTTCTCAAATTTAGACAAATTTGTTTGATAAAATTCAATTTCATTTTTAAAAAAACTTATAATTTTAGCATTATTTACTAACTCATCAGTCGAACCATTTTTGATTTGTAAATTATTAGCTAATGTATTAAGTAACTCAAAGTTTGGCACAATCAAAGCAGTAACATACTCTCTATTATCGCCTATCAAAAAACAATGATCTATATATTTACAGAGGGTAATCGAGTTCTCTATAGGTTGAGGTGCAATGTTTTTACCTCCACTACTGACAAAAATATTTTTTTTCCTATCTGTAATTTTATAATTCCCTTTTTCGGTAATGATAGCTATATCGCCTGTATGTAGCCAACCATTTTGATCTAAGGCTTCATTTGTAGCCTTTATATTATTCCAATAGCCTTTCATTACATTAGGACCTTTTACTAATATCTCCCCATCATCGGCTAATCGAACTTCTACATTAACTAATGGCTTACCAATAGTGCCATATTCAAAATCATCAAATCTATTAGCCGTTACCACTGGTGATGCTTCTGTAAGCCCATATCCTTGCGCTACTTCTAATCCAACAGCTCTATAGAACATTTCTACTTTTGGCGATAGTGGCGCACCTCCACTAATTACTTTGGTTAACTTGCCGCCTAGTTTCATTCTAATTTTAGCGAAAACAAGTTTATTAGCTATTTTATATAGTATATCATTTAAAAGAGAATTTTGTGAATTTTGTATTTTTAGTGCTTTTACATTACCTATTCTAATAGCCCATCCGAATATTAGCCTCTTCAATATTGATTCTTTAGAAATATTGATAAATATTTTCTTCTTGATTGTCTCCAAAAGCTTAGGCACAGCTGTTATTATTGTAGGGTTTACCTCTAATAATTGTGCGCTCATCGTATCTATCGAATCAGCTATGTTTATCAATGCACCGCTATAGAAAAGGGTATAGAATCCAGTGGTACGTTCATAAGCATGGCATAAAGGTAAAAACATTAGGGAAGATTCTTTACTAAAATCACCAAGAGAATTGATAGAAGACATCATATTAGCTATCAAATTATTATGAGTAAGCATTACACCTTTGGGTATGCCTGTAGTACCGCTTGTATATATTATGGTAAGTAGATCATCTGGTAATATATTACTTATTATTTTATCTAAAATTTGTGTTTGTTGTTTCTTTGGAATACTATTTTTAGTTTGTTCTATCAGATGATTAATATTATACAAATATGTGGATTCAGTATTAATGTTGCCAGAAAAGCATATAATATGTTTTAAATTAGGCAAAGTATCCTTTATAGCATCTATTTTATTTAATTGATATTTATTGGATACAAAAACAGCTTTGGCTTGGCAATCATTAAAAATCTCCCATTCTTGAAATGCAGTTAGAATAGGAAACAGGGGCACATCTATAGCTCCTATCATATTAATCGCAAAACAAGCGAGAATCCAATTTAACGAATTTTCGGCTACTATACCTATCCTATCATTTTTTTGCAAACCTAATTCTAATAATGATATCGCTAAGCATTCTACTTTATCTTGCAATTGACGATGACTAATACGTATATATTCGCCATTACTTCTATAAGTAAAGGCAGTGTGACTATTAGAATATTTACTACAAATATCAATAAACAGCTCTGGTATATTATTATATATCATCAATATCTATGCAAATTAAGTTTGGCAAAAATTCAATTTATTAAAATTTTATTGATTAATTATGGTCATTTTTCATCTTCTATATTAATAGTATAAAATAGTTGCATATCATCGAGTATCAGAGCTACCAAATTCCCAAGTGTCTTTACTTTTTTGTGATAGACACATCCACCATCTAATTTAATTAGATTAGTATTTAGCGATTCTTTAATATCGTTAATATTAGTAGGAGTATGTCCAACTATTAATTTGCGCCCATCTATTTTCTCGGATATTATAGAATTGATTCTTTTGCTAAGCATAGCTTTTGTATCTACAAACGGATTGTCTTTATCAAAATTTAAACCTGCATGCACACATACAAAATTGCCTTCTATATAATAATACTTAGTATTCTGAAAAAAATCAATATATTTATCTTCTAAGAAAAGAGGGTTGATTACCTCGAAGCTATTTAAAGTAGTTTCGCCACCATTTTTCATCCAAGTAACAATAGATTTAGGATCGGTAAGCGAATCTAAAAGATATTGCTCATGATTGCCTCTAAGAGCTATAATATTATAATTCATATTGATCAAATCAACAATATAATCTATAGTCTGTCTAATATATGGACCGCGATCTATATAATCTCCCAATAGTATTATTTTGTCATTCTTGCTGATTTTGCATATATTCATCAATAGGTGATTTAAACTATTATAACACCCATGAATATCGCCAACTACAATTGTTCTCAAATGAATAACCCCTATTTTACCAAAAAGTATCAAAATACTTGCCATAAATTACTAAAATTATTATTTTGAAATTTAATAGAAAAGTTATATTTTTAGTTACCAAAGATAAAATAATTATGAAGGACTAATATTATCAGAACAATCAATAGTATATTATTAATAATTATTATTAATTTAATTAGTGCAGTAAGCTTGTACTCGGATTCATCAGAACAATTAAAGAATTTGAAACTACAAATTCAAGATATGATAAATCAAAAAAAATTTAACAATAAATTTGTTGATAAAATTAATGAAATCACTTATTATTACGAGCAAAGCAATCCAATTGATGGTATCAATTATTTAAATGATATTTTGACTACTCAAAGCGTTAAGAATAGTTTATATGTATTACCTTCTATTTATGTTAGATATGCACAGCTCTATGCAAAACTCGATCAATTTGACCTTCAAATCAAATACCAGCTATTAGCTAATAAATATTTCTCCAAGAACAAAGACGTAGGTGCATACTATTGGTCAATGCTTGGGATTGGGAATATTTTATATAAAATCAAAAATTATACCGAAGCTATTAAGTATTATAAAGAATCTTATAAAGGATTTGCAAAAACAGATGAGGGAATATCTTCAGACCAAAGGCACCATGCATATGCCGTGTGCTTAGATAATATAGGTCTATGTTACGATGCTCTCAATGTTAATGATTCGGCATTAAAGTATTATCATTTAGCTCAAAAATATAGATATATGGCTAATCATTTTATGGATATTAAATTATCGCACTATAATTTAGGTATGTTTTTCTTGAACAAAAATATACTAGATAGTGCATATAGTAATTTGGAAAAATCTTATAATATCAAAACACCAAATAATACTATGGCGGGAACATATATAGAATTTAATAAGTTTCATATCAAGACTATGATAGCACTATCCCAATATTTCAAGAGAATCAACAAATTAGACTCTTCAGAATTTTACTATAAAAGTGCTATAGATTATATTGGCTACAAAATACCAATACCCTCACAGATTATGCTGCTGAGTGAAATGGCTGATATGCTTGTCAACCTACACGAAAATCAAATTTCACTACAATTGGTACTCAAAGCCCAAAAATTAATAGAAGAGCATTCTATATACATAGGTGTGCAAGAAATAAACAAACTACTAGCAGACATTTATTACTATTTGGGACAATTCGACCAATCTATGCAATATCAAAAAGTTTACGAGAAATTTTTGGATTCTATCCAAACTGTTTCGCGTATTAGAAACCTTGATTTAGAAATTAACTCTCAGAAATTAGAGATTGAATTAGAAGAAATCAATTCTATCAATCAAGAAAAATCCGAAAAAGTACAAAATCTTACTTATTTAGCAATACTACTATTGTTTGTGATAATAATAGTATTGTTGATTATTTATTTTTACCATAAACTGAATATAACAAAGAGCGAACTAAACGACAAATTAATAGCAAGCAATGAAGAATTAAATAATATCAATACTCGTATGCACGAATCACAACAAACAATTAATGAAGCCAATAATGAACTTAAAAAATTAAACAAACAGTTAGTTAGCTCAAACAATGATTTAGAAGAATCTAATAATACTAAAAATATGCTATTTTCTTTGATTGCTCACGATTTGAAAAATGCTCTTAGTAGTGGATATGCGATGATTACTACTCTGTACCAATCATTTAATTATTATTCTAATGAAGAGAAACAAGAATATGTAGAATTCATCTATCAGTCTTTTAGTGGGGTATACAAATTATTAGAAAATTTACTAGTATGGAGCACAGCTATTAGGAACAAGTTGAAGCCTCATTTTGATTTGAACAACTTGTATTATGTAGTTCTTAACAATATTAATCTTTATCAACAACAAATTAAAGAAAAGAATATTTCAATAATTAATAATTTAAACAATGCACTATTTTTTGTATTTGACGCCTCTCTTATGGATACAGTAATCAGAAATATATTAAATAATGCAATCAAATATTCTCATAACGGAGGCTTTATTTATTTCGATTATGAACTTATTAATGAATACATAATATTAAGCATTCGAGATGAGGGCGTAGGTATGCCCAAAGATAAAGCACAAAATATATTCAAATCAGGTCATAATGTATCTACTATGGGTACATCAGGCGAAAAAGGAACTGGGTTAGGGCTTCTGATTTGTTATGAATTTGTAAAGATACATAGAGGTGAAATATGGTTTGAGAGCGAGATAGACAAAGGCTCAGTTTGCAAAATAAAACTACCTACCAATCAACTTATAGAAGATAAGCTAAATACAAACGAAGCTAAGTAAAATATTAAAAATTTAGTTCTGTCGGATAATATATTTTCTCTAAAACTAAACCTTTAGGGCTTATTAGAGGAGAGTTCAATTGTCTATTTTTGGAATACAAAGCTACACCGACTTCTTCTATTGTCCTTTTGCTACGAGCAATATCTATCATTGTCCCTACAATTGATCTTACCATCCCATAAAGGAAATGATTGGAACGAATACTATATTTATAATGATGAGTATCTATCTGCTCCCATTGGCTTAATATTACATTGCAAATAGGATTGATAGTATCTGGATTTAATTTAGAAAAAGTAGTAAAATCAACTTTTTGCTTAAAAATAATAGCTGATTGGAACAACAAATCAAAATCTATAGGGTATTTAACATAACTACAAAACCTATTATTAAATACATCTTCTTTCGTAATAATCGAATAGCTATATTCTCTAAAAATAGCATCATACCGAGCATGGAATTTCGCAAGATATGCAGCATCAATAATCCTAATATCTAATGGAAGCTTCTGATTTAATGCTTTTACTAATTTTTTTGCTGGCAATTTAGGTATGCCTTCGTATTTTACCGAACATACTTGAGCTCTTGCATGCACTCCAGTATCAGTTCTCCCCGAACCCAATGAAGATAATTTAACATCAAATACTTGCAATAATGCTTTGTCTAACAATTCCTGCACTGTAATAGCATTGGGCTGTATCTGCCATCCGCTATAATTAGTACCATCGTACTGTAATTTTAATGCAATATCCATTTATTATAATAATATTTTTTATTAATTACTAAAATAATATATTTGCCAATTAGTTTCTTAACAAAATGCAAAAATTAAGATTATATAACTAATTATAGAATAATGAGCAATACTATCAAAGATGCAGAAGTATGGGTAGAGCGTGGCGATGAGTTTGTAAATAGTAAAGATACCGAAAAGGCACTTGAATGCTATACAAGAGCTATCAATTTAAATCCACGTATGTCGCACGCTTTTTTCAAAAGAGGTAATCTGTTCTTTAATTCTAATATGTTCAAAGAAGCAATTTCTGATTTTAGTAGTGCTATCGAACTTAATCCTGACTTTTCATTCGCATATTTCAAAAGAGGTAGCACCTATCTTAATATTAAGTACTACAATCAAGCAATTTCTGATTTTAGTAGTGCTATCGAACTTAATCCTGACTTTTCATTCGCATATTTCAAAAGAGGTCTTTGCTATTTTTCGCTCAAAAATTATGAAGAAGCATTAGATGATTTTGATAAGACTTTAGAGCTAAACCCCACATATATGCCTGCTCATTTAAATAAAGGCAATATTATGTTTGAGTGGAAAAACTTTAAAGAAGCTATCTTATATTATAGTAGAGCTTTAGAGATAGACCCCGATCAAGAGAAAACCTTGGTAGCGCGGGGCTTAGCATATATTCAGCTTAAGCAACCCAACAAAGCAATAATAGATTTTACTACTGCTATCAAACTTAATCCAGATTCATTCCTTTCGTATAATTACCGTGGCTTAGCATATAGTAAAATGAAAGAATATAATCATGCAATAGAAGATTTTACAATAGTCATTAAATTAAATCATAACTTCTACGAAGCATATAATAATCGTGGTATAGCATATTTCTCCAAGAAGAAATATGAAGAAGCTGTAGAGGATTATACCAAAGGTATCAAATTCGCACCAAATTCATCTATTTTGTACTTCAACCGCGCCAATTCTTTATATTATTTGAAACAATTTGCCAATGCCTTATTTGATTTTGACAAAGCTATAGAGCTTAATCCAAATTCACCTCAAATATACTATTCACGAGGCAATTGCAGAATGTATATTCATCAATACAAAGAAGCTATCAAAGATTTTAGCAAAGCAATCACTCTCAATCCCAAATACTTCAATGCTTATATTGGAAGAGGCAACTGCTACTCCAAGCTCAAGTATTACAAAAAAGCTCTCGAAGACTTCACTCTATCTATAGAATTAAAGCCTGATTCTCACCTGGGCTACTTAAATAGAGCTATGACTTTCAAAGCAGAAGGTAAGATAGATAGAGCTGCACGCGACTTCAATGAATTTCTAAAATTCGTAAATCCAAACACCAAAACTGCTGTCCAAATTAAGAATTGGCTAAAAAGTGTCGGCAAATAAATCTTACTCAATATTTTAACTTTTAACCGTTATTAATTATTATTTTTTTAAATTATTTGTAGTATTATGTTCCCTTCTGTAAACGAACAAATGGATATTATCAGGCAAGGAGTTGTAGATCTATTGCCCGAAGAAGAAATTTCAAAAAAAATTGAAAAAAGTATCAACACAAAAATACCTCTAACTATCAAATTGGGGGCAGACCCAAGTCGCCCTGATTTACATATTGGCCATGCCGTAGTGTTGCACAAAATGAGGCAGTTCCAAGATTTGGGACATACCGCAATTCTAATTATAGGTGATTTTACTGCGATGATAGGAGACCCTACTGGCAAATCTAAAACAAGGCCACAGCTTACTATAGAAGAAACTAAGATAAATGGTGAATCATACTTGCAGCAAGCTACTATTATACTAAGACCAGATAGACTACAAGTAAGGTACAATTCTGAATGGCTTGATAAGATGTCATTTTCTGATGTAATCAAACTAAGCTCCAAATACACAGTAGCTCAATTATTAGAAAGAGAAGATTTTAGCCAAAGATTCAAATCGGGTACCCCAATCTCAGTGCATGAGCTACTCTATCCGTTAGCACAAGGTATGGATTCGGTAGAAATAAATTCCGATATAGAGCTTGGAGGCACAGATCAAAAATTCAATCTATTAGTAGGCCGCGAACTACAAAAAGCTTTTGGCAAAGAAGCACAATGTATTTTGACTATGCCTATCTTGGAGGGTACTGATGGAGTGCAAAAAATGTCTAAATCGCTTGATAATTATATTGCTCTGACCGATACTCCTAAAGATATTTTTGGCAAAGTAATGTCTATACCAGATAATTTAATTACCAGATATATGCTATATGCTGCTTTCTTCCCCGAAATTGACGTAACTAAAGTTAAAAATGGATTAGAAGATGGCTCGATTCATCCACGAAATGCCAAAGTAGAAACTGCTAAAAAAATAGTAGCCTTATATCATAATCAAGAAGCTGCAGATGCCGCTTTCGATGAATTTGAGAGAATATTTGTAAAAAAAGATATACCCGACCAAATAGATGAATTGTTGATAGAATCCCTAAGTAATGAAATGAATATTACCGATATTCTAGTAAACTCCAAATTATCTCCATCTAAAAAAGAAGCTCGTAGATTAATTGAGCAAGGCGGGGTATATATTGATAATAATAGAATTGATGATAGCTATGCTAATATCGATATTTCTACCAAAAAATTACTAAAAGTAGGCAAACGAAAATTCTTATATATTACCAAAAAGTAGCAATGTCCAAAATTAAAAGATTAATAGCAACAGTATTTATTGCATTCTATTTTTCAATATCTGATATAGATAATAAAATCGTTTACAAATCTCCTGCTGCTATTGTCTTTAATATCGATTCGCCACCAATATATTTTCCAAAAATTAGAATCAGAAGAAAACTATATTATGAATAATGCAGTTGTGATAATTGATAATAATGATTCATTTACATATAATTTAGCTCAATATTTCAAATATATTGGAGCTAAGCCAATAATCATCAATATTAATATTGCAGACAGTTTCGATTTTACTAATTATCATAATATCGTATTATCGCCCGGACCGGGGCTGCCAGATGAAAACCCAAACTTAATAAATCTTATAATCAAATATAAATCTAACAAAAGAATATTAGGAGTATGTCTGGGATTGCAAGCTATCAATATTGCCTTTGGAGGCAATCTTATCAATTTGGATAAGCCTCGCCATGGTATTTCTGAACAATTGATCCTTAAAAATCATAGCAAATTATACACTAATTTAGACAATATCAAAGTGGGCTTATATCATTCATGGGCATTAGACCACAATACATTGCCTAATGAATTGATAGTTAGCGCCGTAGATAAGTCCAATATCATTATGTCGTTGCACCATTCTAAATATGATATTACAGGAGTACAATACCACCCCGAATCTATAATTACTAATTATGGCTTAGAAATACTCAATAATTGGCTATATTCTAAATAATTTATTAGTAAAATATATAAAATTAATTATAATCTATTAATTTAAATGTTATATTTGTAAATAGATATTTAAGCCAATAATAGTGTAGAGAAATGTTAAATTCTAAGAAGTTTTTATTATCTATCTTCATATCTATAATATCAGTATTCGCTTTCAATCAATGTAGTGATACTGGTATTAATAGCATTAATGTTTTTAGTATTAATGATGATATTCAATTGGGGACGCAATTAGATCAGCAAATACGAGCTAACTCGCAAGAGTACCCTATACTTAACGATGCACAAGCGACAGCCTATGTGCAGGATATTATAAACCAAATCATAAATGCTCCTGATATAAAATACAAAGGACAATTCCCATACAAAGTTACACTGCTCAATTCTAATACTATCAACGCATTCTGTACACCGGGTGGATATATTTATGTATATAAAGGTTTGCTCAAATTTGTAGATAACGAAGCTACTTTGGCTGCAGTTTTAGCTCACGAAGTAACTCATGCAGAGAGACGCCATGCCACTAATAGAATGACTAAAGAATATGGGCTACAAATGCTATTAAGTGTCGTATTAGGCAATTCGCCATCTACATTAGAATCTATAGGTGCTAATCTATTTTCGGGATTGACCCTAATGTATAATAGTCGCGAAGATGAATACGAAGCAGACGAATATTCTTTCAAATATCTTCAATCTACAATTTGGTATCCCGGGGCTGGTAAGTTTTTCTTTGATAAAATGAGCAGCCAATCAAGCAATAGTAATTTAGAAGAATTATTCTCCACTCACCCATTAGATCAAAAAAGAATCGAAGCATTAGATAAATTAATAAAAGATGCTAATTTGCAAGCACCAAGCGAATCTAACCTATTCGGAGTTCGTTATTTACAATTTAGAGGGAAATTAAATTAATGACAGCATTAGAAAAAATAGAAATTGCCGAATCTACTAACGAATCTAAGCTCTGCATAGGTTTAGATCCCGAAATTAACAAAATCCCAGAATACTTACAAAGTGATTTCAATGGATTGTACAATTTCAACTGCTCTATAATAGATGCTACTTCTGATAAAGTATCAGCTTATAAATTAAATTTTGCTTTCTATGAGCAATACGGCTACCGAGGGTATGAAGTCTTGCAGAAAACTCTAAAATATATACCCAACAATATACTTACAATTGCAGACGCTAAAAGAGGCGATATCGGAAACTCTTCGCGTGGGTATGCCTTTGCAATTTTTAATGAATTGAATTTCGATTCTGTTACTCTATCTCCTTATATGGGATACGATTCTCTATCACCATTCTTTGATTATAAAGATAAATTATTTTTTATTCTAGCTCTAACTTCCAACCCATCATCTGCAGATTTCCAAAGGTTAATAATAGATGACGAGCCTCTATATATGAAAGTAATTCAAAAATTTACTTCGCAAGGCAACGATAATATTGGATTTGTAGCTGGTGCTACACACCCTGACGACATTGCCAAGATAAGAAGCATTGCTCGCCATAATTATTTATTGATACCCGGTATTGGTGCACAAGGTGGTAATATAGAACAAGTATTATTAAAAAACAAACGCCGAAATGCTATTATTAATGTTTCCAGAGATATTATTTACCAATCCAAAGGTACAGATTTTTCTGAAAAAGCTAGTGCTAAGGCAGAATACTACCGCACACTTATCAACGATATTCATTTACAAATAATGATGGGAAAATAGTATAGATTATTCTATATGACTCATAGATAATGGTAACAAAAACATTTTTAATCAACAAGCCTATACAAGAGTGGTATAGGTCTTGTTAATTTAATATATTGTATTATTCTTAATTAAGAAACACTATTCAAACAATCATCATCAATACCAATTAAATTCATTCTTTGCTAATTTATTTCGGAATTATTAAGTAATCTAATAAAATTTTATACAACGGATCAATAACAATTGGCCTATTAAAGCAATCTTAATTATTAATTTATTTATATCTAATTGTCTTTTCTCATAATAGTTGATAACTTGGCAAATATGAATAAAATTGGAACAGCAAATAAAAAATAACATTGTAATTAATTATTACTACTTTTGTGATAAATTTTGTATTGACAAAAAATAATATGAGGAGAAAATGCCTATATCAATGATAAGAAAGATAATTATCGTAATTAGTATATTATCATTTACAAAAGCAGTTTATAGCAAACAAAATGCTGAGAGTCAAGACACTTCAAAATTAACAGAACAGAGAATAGAGTCATTAGAAAATGAAATTAAACTACAACAACAATTCAAAATTTCAGGATATATCCAGACACAACTACAATGTGGCGAAAAGGATGCTTTGCTGAAAGTTGGGAGTGGCAATACTGATAAAAGTAACAACTATAACCGTTTTGGTATAAGAAGAGGTAGGATAAAAATGGAATATGAAAAAAGTAAAATTACTGGGAATTTTCAGATAGATATTACAGAAGGTGGTATTGCTCTTAAAGATGCGTATTTATCTATCAAAGACCCAATAATAGGTATTAGTTCTCTAAGAGCAGGGGTATTCAATCGCCCATTTGGATACGAAATATCATATTCATCTTCAAAAAGAGAATCCCCCGAAAGATCTACAATTATCACTACACTTTTCCCCGATGAACGAGACTTAGGAGCTATGATTACACTTCAAGCCCCTAAATCATCACCTTGGAATTCGATTAAATTAGATGCCGCTTTGGTAGCTGGTAATGGCATCAAAATAGATATGGACAACTACAAAGATTTCATAGGCCATTTATCAGCTAATTTTAATTTTGATAAAGTATTAAATATCAGCGGTGGTATTTCTTACTATTATGGTAACGTGTATCAAGGGACTTCGAGTTTGTTCATCATGGAGAATAAATCATTTATAGAGTATAACGATACAGCTAATTATGGGGCTTTTTCTAAAAGAGAATATTACGGAATAGATGCCCAATGTGAATGGTACTCACCAATTGGTATATCTCAATTATATGGAGAATATATATATGGCACACAGCCGGGTAATAAAAATAGTTCCAAAAGTCCAAATTATTCTACTTTGCCAACCAGTAATACCTATATCAGAGACTTTGCAGGATATTATATATCCTTTGTGCAAAATTTAGGCACACTTCCTATTTCATTAATAGTAAAATATGATTATTATGATCCAAATATCCAAATCGCGAATAGTGAAATAGGGCTAAATGGCACTGGCAAAGCAGATATAGCTTATAATACCATAGGTTGTGGGCTTATGTGGAAGTGGGATACTATAAGATTGACTGCATATTACGATTGGATTACAAACGAAACTTCAACTAATTTAAGCGATTACAACTTTGATTTGCATGATAACTTACTAACTATTCGATTGCAATACAAATATTAGGATATTAAATAGCTATCAATAGTATTGGACTAAATAATTTGATATTTGCAATCAATTAATTAAGAGAAATGAATGAAATATTAAATGAGCTTATTATTATCTTCATTTATATTCCTTAATTGCTCTATTTCAATATTTAATTTTTTTATCTCTTTGTTCATCTTTTCAAATTCATTATTCAATAATGAATTCTCTTGGATAATACTTTTATGGTCTTCAGTTAGTTTAGTAATTACTATACTATACTGTACTAATATTAAGAAAATACCAACAATAAGAATAAGTAATAACGCCATAGGCACATAAGCTATACCTAAATTAAATGCCAAAGTATTCAACGCACTTCTGAATATAGAAAAAAACAGAAATATGATGCCAAAGACAATCCAAATAATAGAGTACTCTTCTCTAATCTTTTTGCGTCTTACCAATTCAACTATAAATATCATAAATCCGATACTAAATATTATAGAATAATATTGTATCAGATTAGTATTCACTTTTTGCATATTATTGAGTAGCTCATTCATTTAATTTTTCCTAAGAGTAGTAATTAAAATTGAAAGTATCACTTTTACCATATAATACATAGATTTCATACCGTTAATAGATGATACGCCGCCTTGCCTATCGTTCATTATTACAGGCACCTCAGTGATTCGAAACCCCTTTTTTGCCAAAATTATCACTGTCTCAGGCTCAGGATAATCTTGTGGGTAATTTTTGGAAAGATAATCAATTGCGCGTTTGCTATATGCTCTAAACCCAGAAGTATTATCGCTAATCCGCTGCCCTATCAACACAGAATTCAAAACCTCAAAAATAATGATGCCTAAGCGCCGCATAATAGTAGATTGAAAACCCTGTTTATCTATAAATCGCGAGCCTATCACCATATCAAACCCGTCATTCTGAACCTTAGCAATCAATTTTTCAATTTCCTCTGCATTATGCTGACCATCGCCATCAAATTGGATAGCTATCTGATAATCATATTTGTGAGCATACTTAAAGCCCGTCTGTACGGCTCCACCTATACCAAGATTAACTTTTAAATTTAACAGTTCTACATTAGGTATATTCCTTACTATTTTTTCGGTTTCATCGGTAGAGCCGTCATTAATGATAAGAATATCATATTTGTTGCTATTGTGCTGTTGTATAGAATTAATAGTTCCCTCTATATTTTGAGCTTCGTTGTATGCTGGTATTATCATTAGTATTTTATTCATTTTCATTGCTCTCGAACAAATATTTTAATGATATTATTTCTTGCTCTTTAGTATATTTTTGGATAGCATATTGTTTAGCTCTTATTGCCAAATCTGTGTATTTATTATAATTATCTATTAATTCTACTATTTTACTTTTTAATTCAATTACATTATTAGGTGGCACTAGCTGTGCAAATTCACCATTGTTTACTACTTCGGGTGTACCTCCACTATTGGTAGCTATGATAGGGACACCACTCATCATTGCTTCTATAGTTACAAACCCATAAGTTTCCGAAAATGATGTCAATAAAAACAAATCTAAACAAGCAAAAATATCTTGTACATTATTAGCAAAATCAATTATTTTGACTTTATTTTCTAAATTATTATATTTAATAAATTCCAATATTGACTGAAAATACTCCTGTGCTTCTTTATAGGTAGTTTCTCCTACAATTAGCAACATTATATCTTTATATTCTATTTGCGAAAATGCTTTGAGTGCTACTAATTGACCTTTTTGCTCATCTATTCTACCAATTACACCTACCACAAATTGCTCTGCTTCAATATTAAGAGATTTCTTAGCTTCTTGTTTGGTTTTCATCTCTATAAATTTATGATGATCTATTCCAATAGGAATTATTCTAATTCTACTCTCTGGATATTTAGTTAGTAGCTTTACTTCGTTGGCTAATTTGCTTAATGGAGTTATCCAATTATCAAATCTATTATACCTCAACGTATGCATAATATCTCTTTTATTACCACCTACTTGCATAGTTTGGTGATAATATAATTTGATATTATTATTAAATAATTTGAGCAACGATATGCAATCAGTATCTCTATTATCAAATACTACAATATGTTTTATTCTTTCATTATTAATTATCTTATTAATTCTAATTGCAGATAGCACATCAAAATACTTTTTAGGTTTATCTATCACTATTAATTTTATATTATTTAGCATAGCAAGCTCTGCTATCACAGTTTTGGATATAGATATAATTATTATATCTATGCCATATTTTTTAAATTCTATTGCAGTATTGATTATATTTAGCTCCAAGCCACCTTTGGCAGCAGAAGTACAAAAAAAGGCAACTTGCTTCATCTTAGTCTAAGCCTTCTGATATAATATACAAGAGAGCCCAATCCGTATGATAAATGTATGATAACGATGATAGATGCTATCAAAATAGAGTTAGAAGACCTTCTGACTGCTACAACTATACTACCTATCATAATTGTAATAATGTAAATACACAATATACCAAGATAGACTAATATAGCTTGTGGATAAATAATTGTTACTATCAATCCAATTATTATAGTAAGCACCATCGCCATAGGTAACAAAGAATTAGCTGACCTAGTATTATTTAACTCATTAACTACTTGACGCCACAATCCATATCTAAATTGCTGAATAGATATAGCTTTGAGAGACTGACGCGAATAATATTTTACTAATGGGATTGCACTCTGATATATAATATACCCGCTCTTCACCAATCTAGTATTCAAATCCAAATCTTCACCTACAGGCAGAGATTCGTTATACATACCCATAGATTTAATTATATTAGTATTGTAGAGCATCATCAAGCAATGAGTAGTCTTTTTTAATTGATTATTATTCAACAAATGCTCAGAATTAGCACCACACAATATAGAAGAGACAGCATAATAATATGATAGAGAAATATCACTATTATCAGCAGGTATCCACGATGTACCTATACCAGCCAACATATTATTAACACTTTTAATACTATTATAACTATTCACTAAGTCAGCTAACCATAATGGATCTGCTATGTAATGCGCATCAATGTATGCAAACATCTCTGTGTTTATTAATTCAATAGCTCTATTCCGCCCAGCTGCTTGTATTACCTTAAGGTTATCAATAATATTTACATTCTTATAATTACATCTATATCGATTGATAATCTGCAAAGTATTATCAGTAGAACCTCCATCTACAATATAAATTATTATATTGCCATCGTATTCTTGATTTAATATTGAATTTAGATTTTCTTCGATATGAATCTCTTCGTTCAATGTACAAACGATAATACTAATATCTGCACTCATTGCCAATTCAATTTAAAATAACTTCTAATAAAATTATAAATATAAGGTATTTTTTTGAAAAATAGTTGATAATATATTTTCTTTTTATTTAATTCATTCAATTTCGCTTTGCCAAAATACTTAATAAATACTTCGTTGCGTTCAGCTATATGTAAGCTATTATCAGATTCGTCATTACTAATACCACTTTTATCAAATATAGATATAGGGCAATTCAAATATCGTAAAGAAGCATCGAGTCTAAATATTGATTTAATAAAAAAATCATAATCCGAAACTATCTTATATTGCAAATCATAATTATTAGCACGTATAAGTAAATCTCTTTTTATAAATGTAGATGAATGTGGAATTGATTCCAAATAAAAGAAAATTTCGTCTGGTATTTTAGTATAATACCTTCTCCATTTCACAATACCAGTATCGAAAATAATATCACCAATTATTAAGTCTTCTTTGTATTGAAGATTATCAAACAAATTAACTATATTATTATTGGCTAAAGCATCACCCGAATTTAGAAATAAGATATATTCGCCACCAGAGTGCTTGATACCTTTATTCTGCGCATCATATTTCGAAATAATACTATTATATTTCTCTATAATTTGCTGTGAGTTATCTTTTGAGTTACCGTCTATTACTATGAGTTCATATCTATCATTATTTTGATTTAATATAGATTGGAGAGTAATCTCTAACCCAATAGCATTATTTAAATTAATGGTAACAATAGATAATTTCATATATTAGCCTTTTGGTGCAGTCCACCCAGCCCTCTTGTACCCTACTAATTCAATTGTTATTTTGCCAATAATAAAATCAACCTTTGCTTTTAGTGGAATATGCGCAATATCATCACTTACCCAACCTTCTATTTTGCCACTTACACCATATTGCCCTTTCCAATTACTATTGCTACTAAAATAAATAGAACGAACATCGTATTTGATAGCAGGGACACTTATGCTTTGCTTTTCTTTAGCAAAATTAATTTTAGCATTTAGCAAATAATCTTCATCTAAATATACATTCAGAGAACGACTCTTGAAAGGCTCGGCTACTAATCGTGTTTTAAAAAATGCAGCTAATACATCATTGATATATTGCTCTTTATTAAATTTAAGCCCAAAGGAAGAAGTAAGTTTTTTGCTTATCCATTTCTTGTTTTCAATCACACCTTTGTTATAATCAAAGATTAGTTTCTGGTATTCCCAAGGCTTCTTTTTGACACTTAGATTTCTTACAAATTGCAATGATTGAAAAGTACTGCGATCTATCCAACTTTCGAAATTAGCATTCAATCTAATAAATGGCACATAATCATACGAGAATACATTTGCTTTGGTTTTGAGTGCTACTTTGCCATTCAGATTTTCGTATCTATCGGTATTAATTACTATCTTAGCAAACGATACCCCCAAATATGATACATTATATTCTAATTGCTCGCCAAGTACTAATGTTTGTGAATTAGCAAAACTGCGGAAAGATATCAAAAGAGTAATTAATAATAATATTCTATATTTTTTCATTAAGTCAAAAATAAATAAATTAATTTATTATCGTGCAAATATAACAAGAAAACAAATTAACACAATAATAAGCTCATACAATTCTCAATAGAACATATAATAGTTGCCATTGCTATATATTAGCAAAATTATAATAATCTATGGTTTATCAATATAAATAGTTTGAGTTGGAAAAGCAAACTCAATCGAAAGAGATTCGGCTAATTTAATAATATCGGTAATTATTTCTTGCCTTGCCTTCAATTCAGCAACATAATCAGGTACATCCAAAAAAGTATCAAAAAGAATTTGAATGGAAAAATCACCCAAATTATTTAGCGCCACTCTATCGTAATCCTTTTTGGTATTAGGATGATTGGCAACAATATCTTTTAATCCTAATATAAAATCATTAATTTGAGTAGTAGAAGTATTATATGTAATTTTCAAGACTGTATTAAATCTTTTAAATTGTCTTTTCCCCATATTATTAATATTCATATTGGCTAATCTTCCGTTTGGCACTATGATCAATGAATTATTAGCAGTTCGTATTCGAGTAGAGCGAATACCTACCTCTTCTACACTCCCATCTACGTCTTCGGCTATTATCCAATCACCGGGCTCAAATACTTTATCCGAAAATAAGGTGATAGACCCAAAAATGTTTTTGATAGTCTCTTGAGCTGCCAAAGCAAGAGCCAAACTACCTATAGATACACCAGCCAATAAAGGAGTAATATCCAAACCGGTATTTTTGATAATATAAAGCCCCCCAAATACTATAATGATTATTTTTAGGAATTTTCTTACAATTAATACAATTTTATCATCTAACTTGCTCTCAGTATTCAATGCAAATTTTTCTATAAGCTCACTGATATAGTTAGTTACCCTATATATAATAAAAGTAATTAATACAGGTATAGATAACTGTATCAGTAGATTAATGTAATAGCTAATAGTAATTGGCAATTCTAATAACGGAATTAATTTATCCACTGTAAGATAGAAAATAAGAAAACCTATTGGTTTGGATAGTTTATGCAAATATACCGAATCTACTTCTCTATTTAATATTCTCTTCCATAGTTTAATTAATAAATAAACTATTATCTTATTAAATATAAGGTAAAAAATAAAACTCAATAAAATAATAGCAGCAAAACCAGTCCATTGCCATAATTCTAAATAAATAAATTGAATCTTAAAAGCGTTAGGCAAATTATTGACCAATTCATCTATAGAATAAGGATACATTTCCGAGTACAATACATTAATTATACGAGTTGTATGTGCAGAATAATACCAATTCTTATCAAATTTTTCTAAATATATATCAGGGAAATTCCTAAATAATACAAATCGATTGAGACCTGTAGATGTATCTATATAATTTTCATCTCTAGGTATTCTTGCCATATTCACAATCAAACCATTGCCATCATAAATTCTCTTTAGCTTGATAGCTAATACGGCTGCCGAATCGGTATTATTCTTAATATTAAAAACTTTACCCGCTATTTTGGGGTTATAAAACTCTTTATTCAAATACTGAAGGTGTACAAATACTGTATTATATGGTGAACTAAATTTGACAATTGGTTTACCATTAATATCAAAATCTTGTGAAAGCGAAATGGATATTGTAAAAATAAAACTCAACAAAACAAAAATAAACAATTTTCTGTCCGTCATATAACTTTTTTCTGTTTTTTTGTATTAATAATTTTTCAATGTAAGAAAAATTCCGTAATTTAAAAATTTATAAACTCAATATTATAGAAAATATTATGTATATTGGTAAAGAATTAGTTGTCGAGGCAATCAAAGATATAATAGCTGAGCCCGAATTTTATGAACATCGCAATCAGTTATCTTTAGTGAATGTTCCTAAAGAATCAATTATTGAATTGCTTACTAAGCTGCGTGATAATGAGACCACAAAGTTCGATCAATTAATAGATATCACTGCTATTGATTGGTTAAAAAAGAAACCTCAAAGATTCGAAGTAGTCTACTTCCTTTATTCTGTGCCTAATAAGTGGAGATTGAGAGTTAAAGTAGCATTGCCTGCACGTAAGCCTCATATAGAATCGGTTTGCACTCTATATCAAAGTGCTAATTGGTACGAACGCGAGACTTATGATATGTATGGAATTATCTTTGATAATCACCCAGATTTTAGAAGATTCTATATGCCTGAAGATTATACAGACCCTGAAACTGGTGAGCCAATTTACCCTATGCGTAAAGATTTTCCTTTGATGGGTATTCCTGATTCCTTACCATTGCCTGCATACCCCGAAAAATACGGTGCTGTTCAGCAATAGATCCTTATTCGAAGATGCTTTTTAGTTATATATAAAGAGAATCCGTCTCATAAGTCAGAACATAAGAAAATAATTTAATGCTCAATCGCCCTACACTTCCGAAAGTGTAGGACGTCTGTAAATAAAAGATTAAATACTTGCTTCAAACTTATGAGACAGTCTCTTTTTATCACACATAAGCGTAGCATTATTATTTTACAGTCCAGTAGCACCTTTTAGGAGATATAATAGCATCATCTTCTTTTAGTTTTTTCATTACCTTTTCTACTATTTTTTTATCTATTTTGGTAATTTCTGCTATTTTGCCATTAGAAAGAGGCTCAGGTGATTGCTTTAATGTATCTAAAATAATAGTTTTCTCGTCCACAACTCCTCCTTATTATAAAATATATTTACTCAAATCTATATTTTTGGCTATATCTTTTACTCCTAATCTTACTTTTTCGCCGTCTATTGTTACCTTCTTTTCTTCAATACTATCAGGAGCATCAAACATCAATTTTTCTAACAAAGTAGATAATATAGTGTGTAGCCTCCGAGCGCCTATATTAGTAACTTCGTCATTTACTAATGCAGCTATTGAGGCAATTTCTTTGATAGCACTATCCTCGAATATTAATTCTATCCCTTCAGTATTTATCAGTGCTTGATATTGTTTGATAAGTGCATTTTCGGGAATAGTCAATATTTTGACGAAATCTTCTTCGGTCAAACTTTTTAACTCTACTCTTATAGGGAAACGTCCTTGTAGTTCTGGTATCAAATCTGATGGTTTAGATACATGAAAGGCCCCAGATGCTATGAATAATATGTGGTCTGTATTAACTATTCCATATTTGGTATTTACCGCGCTTCCTTCTACTATTGGCAATAAATCGCGTTGCACCCCTTCACGAGAAACGTCAGGGCCACTCGAGCCACTTCCTCTTGAAGTGATTTTGTCAATTTCGTCTATAAATACAATACCTTTGTTTTGTGCACGGTCCAAAGCTTCTCTCACTACTTTGTCCATATCTATTAGTTTTTCGGCTTCTTCTTTTTCTAATAAAATCTTAGCTTCGCTAATTTTCATTTTTTTCTTTTTGTTCTTTTTAGGCATCATATTACCTAAGATATCTGATAAGTTTACTCCCATTTCATCGAGACCTATTGGTCCCATTATATGAAGATTAGAAGCATCTACCATTACATCTAATTCTATTACTCTCTCATCTAATAGCCCTGCTTGTAGCATTTTTCTAAATTTTTCTCTTGTATCTAAATTATCTTCGTTTTCGGTAGTACTATCTCCAGAATTATTTTGATTTTTGATAGGAGGTATTAATATATCTAATATTCTATTTTCGGCAGCTATTGATGCCTCTGCTCTTTTGAGTATAGTTTGCTCATCTTTTACCATACCTACCGATTTTTCTACTAAATCTCGCACCATAGACTCTACATCACGCCCAACATATCCAACTTCTGTAAATTTGGTAGCCTCTACTTTTACAAAAGGGGCATTAGTTAGCTTGGCCAATCTACGGGCTATTTCTGTTTTACCAACGCCAGTAGGGCCTATCATTATTATGTTGTTAGGCATAATTTCGTGTTTAATTTCACTTGGCACATTTTGGCGTCTCCATCTATTCCTAAGGGCAATAGCAACAGATTTTTTGGCAGCTTCTTGACCAATAATATACTTATCTAATTCATATACTATTTGTTTTGGCGTTAGACTTTTTATATTTTCATTGATTAGCATATCTTTGTTTTCGCTCATTTTATAATTCTTCCAAGGTTATTGATAAATTAGTATATATACAAATTTCGCCTGCTATTCTTAATGAATCTTCCACTATTTCTCTCGCAGACAGATTAGTATGTTTGATCATTGCTCTTGCAGCTGATAGAGCATAAGGTCCTCCCGAACCAATAGCAATAATATTGTCATCTGGCTCTATTACATCGCCTGTACCACTAATTATCAATGCAGTAGATTTGTCCATTACTGTGAGCATAGCTTCTAATTTGCGTAGATATCGGTCTGTCCTCCAATCCTTTGCCAATTCGATAGATGCTCTCTGCAGATTTCCTCTATGTGCTTCTAATTTTTCTTCAAATCTCTGTATTAATGTAAAAGCATCGGCAGTAGCTCCAGCGAATCCAGCTAAAATTGTATTGTTATATAATTTCCTTACTTTCTTGGCATTTGCTTTCATTATTGTATATCCAAATGTAACTTGCCCATCAGAGCCCATCGCGGCTTTACCATCTCTTAAGACGCCAACTACTGTTGTGCCATGAATTTTATTTTCTGACATATATTTATTACTCAGCATTATAAATTGATTAATTGACGATTATTATTTATTCAAATTATTCTTTCTGATATTTTTGAAATTATACACAATAATTAGTATAATTACAAACAACTATCATATAGCTGTCTATCAATTATTTCACAGAAATATATATTATTTACAAAGCTTATCCGTTAATATAACTATTGTTTAATATTATTCAATTTTTTATAATTTATTTAAGTAATGTTAGATTATATTATTAAATTTAGTATCAGAAACAAAATCATCATAGTATTGATGACTATTGTTTTAGTGATATGGGGGGTATGGAGTGCAACTAAGTTACCAATTGATGCTGTGCCAGATATTACAAATAATCAAGTCCAGATTATAACTGTATGCCCAAGATTAGCTGGTCAGGAAGTAGAGCAATTAGTTACTTTCCCAATAGAGCAGTCAATTGCTAATATACCAGCTATAGAAGAAGTCCGGAGTATTTCGCGCTTTGGGCTTTCTGTAATTACTGTAGTGTTCAAAGATAATGTAGATATTTACTTCGCTCGCCAATTAGTACATCAGCAGCTAAAAGATGCTGAAGAAAACATACCCAAAGGTATTGGTAGTCCAAAATTAGCTCCTGTTAGTACTGGCTTAGGAGAGATTTATCAGTATATACTTCACCCCAAAAAGGGTAGTGAGAATAAATACAATGCTATTGAGCTTCGTACTATGCAGGATTGGATAGTAGCTAGGCAGCTTTATGGTACAGAAGGTGTAGCCGAAGTCAATAGTTTTGGTGGAGAACTTAAGCAATACGAAGTTGCTATCAATCCTAATCGACTCAAAGCGATGGATATTAGTATAAGCGATATTTTTAATGCGTTAGAAAAAAATAATGAAAATACAGGTGGGGCATATATAGACAAGAAGCCAAATTCATATTTTATAAGAGGCATCGGATTGGCACACTCTATTGAAGATATTAAAAACATTGCCGTAAAGAACAATTTAGGCACTATCCCAATCTTCATTAAAGATGTAGCTGATGTCCGAATATCGAGTGCTATAAGATATGGTGCACTTACTTATAATGGAGAGCGAGAGGCAGTGGGCGGTATAGTAATGATGCTAAAAGGTGCTAACAGCAATCAAGTAGTAAATAGAATCAAACAAAAACTACCTATAATCCAAAAATCCCTCCCAGATGATATTATTATTGAACCTTTCTTAGATAGAACTGATTTAGTAGATAGAGCTATACATACAGTAGAAAAAAACTTAATAGAAGGAGCATTAATTGTAATATTTGTATTAGTAATATTTCTGGGTAATTTTAGAGCTGGTCTAATTGTAGCATCAGCAATACCTTTGTCGTTGTTGTTTGCCTTAGGAATGATGAACGTATTTGATGTAAGTGCTAATTTGATGAGTCTTGGAGCTATCGATTTTGGTCTTATTGTAGATGGTGCAGTAATAATAGTAGAGGCTACATTGCACCATATAGGACTCAATAAATCGAACAAAAGATTAACTCAAAATGAAATGGATCACGAAGTATTTCTTTCTGCTTCCAAAATCCGCAAAAGTGCTGCATTTGGTGAAATTATAATTTTAATAGTATATATACCTATATTGACATTACAAGGTATCGAAGGCAAAATGTTTGCACCTATGGCTCAAACTGTAGGCTTTGCTATACTTGGTGCATTAATACTTTCATTGACATATATCCCGATGATGAGTGCACTTTTTTTATCTAAAAAAATATCCGACAAAGAGAGCTTCTCTGATAAGTTAATTAAGATAACTCAAAGAATATACAACCCTCTATTATATAAAGCAATGCGTTTGAAATATTGGGTAGTAAGCGCTACTGTGATTATATTTGCAATTAGCATAGTTTTTTTTCAAAATATGGGTAGCGAATTTATTCCTCAATTAGAAGAAGGAGATTATGCCTTTCATTGTATATTGCCACAAGGTAGTTCGCTTAGCCAAAGTATCGAAACATCTATGCAAGCTATGAGAATCATTAAAGAATTTGATGAGGTCAAGATGGTAGTGGGTAAAACTGGATCTGCTGAGGTACCCACCGATCCTATGCCTCCAGAAGCTACGGATATGATAATAATATTGAAGCCACAAAATGAATGGAAGAATAAAATATCATTTAGGCAATTAGGGGAGCAAATTTTAGCTAAATTAGAAGTAATACCCGGCGTATTTTTTGAATATAATCAACCTATACAGATGCGATTTAATGAGTTGATGACTGGGGTTAGGCAAGATGTAGCTGTCAAAATATTTGGTGAAAATTTAGATACTTTAGTCAATTATGCCGATCAAGTAAACAAAATAATACAAAATACCAAAGGCGCTACCGCTCCTCAAGTAGAGCAAGTCTCTGGATTGCCACAGATTAATGTCGAATATGATAGAACGAGGCTAGCTAATTATGGCCTAAATGTAGAAGATATTAATAATATATTAAGTACTGCTTTTGCGGGAAAAACAACGGGGCAAATATATGAAAACGAAAGACGTTTCGACTTGGTAGTTCGATTAGACACTAATTATAGAAAGAGCATCAATGATGTCAACAACCTATTGGTGCCCACCAATACAGGTGTACAAGTGCCACTATCGCAAGTAGCTAATATCAAAATAAAATTAGGCCCAGCTCAAATAAGTAGAGAAGAAGGCAAACGAAGAATCGTCATTGGGTTTAATGTATCTGGTAGAGATATTAAGAGTGTAGTTAGCGATATTCAAAATCAATTAGACAAGAAGATTAAATTACCTATTGGCTATTATTTTGCTTATGGTGGGCAATTTGAAAACTTAGAAGAAGCAAGTAATCGCTTAATGATTACTGTGCCAATAGCTTTGTTTTTAATATATTTATTACTATATTTTACATTTCACTCTTTCAAACAAGCTACATTGATATTTACGGCTATCCCTATGAGTGCCATTGGAGGTATATTTGCTCTTATCATCAGAGATATGCCATTTAGTATAAGTGCTGGTGTAGGATTTATAGCTTTGTTTGGGGTATCTGTATTAAATGGAATTGTGCTAATAGGTACTTATAATCAGCTTATTAAAGAGAAAATGGAAATGTATGGTAGCGATTTTGTACTGAATATTCAAGAAATTATTAACATAGTAGCCGAAGGGTCTAATATTAGATTGAGACCTGTATTGATGACTGCTACTGTGGCTTCTTTAGGGTTTTTGCCTATGGCAATTAGCACAAGTGCTGGTGCTGAAGTCCAAAAGCCATTAGCTACGGTTGTAATTGGTGGGCTAATATCTGCAACTTTTCTAACTTTATTTGTATTACCTCAGCTTTACATTATTTTTCATTCAAAATTTAACAAAAAGGTTATCTACACTGCTGCCTCTATTCTATTACTTATAATATCAACTTCACTAACTGCTCATAGTAAAATAATAAATAACGCAGACGAAGCTATAGAAATAGCTCTAAAAAATAATTCTACTATATTGGCTAAAAATTTAGAAATTCAATCCAAGCAAAGCCTTAGAAATACTATCATCGAATTACCAAAATTAGAGTTTAATGCTCAGTTTGGCAATTTCAATAGCAATCAATTTGATAATGCCTTTGAATTAAAACAAACGATTCCTTTCTTTACTATTTTTGGAGCTAAATCTGATTTAATAAATGCCGAGATCAAAGAGAAACAGCTACAGACTGAACTTACAATTATTGAATTGAAGAATAAAATCAGAACTTATTATTATCAAATCCAATACTTAAAAAACAATGAATATCAATTAAATTATTTAGATAGTCTATATAATGAATTTATTAATATAGCTAAATTAAGATACCAATCAGGAGATACCAAAAAAGTAGATATAAGCACTGCTGAAACCAAAAGAGGCGACATTAATCTCATATTGAAGCAGAACAAAGTTTATCTTGATAATGCTAATCAAATTCTAAAATCATTACTTAATATCAATGACGAAATCGAATTGCCAGATAATTTAATTTTCCAGCCTTTACAGGTAAGTACTTTATTCGATAGTAGTATGATAGCTAATCATATTTCGATAAAATTGTTGTATCAAAATGCTCGAATTGCCGAAGAGAGCAAAAATGTAGAAAGAGCAGCTAATATACCAGATCTAACTATTGCTTATGGCAATCAATCAATTATTGGTAATTATATTGAGAATAATGTAGAAAAGTTCTATGATGCAAGTAAGAGATTTAGCTATTTTAATATTGGAATATCTCTTCCTATTACCTTAAATGCTACAAGTGCAAGATTACAATCTTTAGAATATATCAAACAAGCAGCTGAAGCAAATGCATATCAGCAGGAGAAAGAATTATCTGCCCAATTCAAGAATGAATTGCTACAATACGAACATTATTTGCAACAATTTCGTTACTATCAGCAAACTGCTTTACCTAATGCTAATGAGATAGCAAGTACAGCTTTGGCTCAATATAAAACTGGTGATATTAGTTATATAGAGTATCTATATTCGTTACAAACAATTACAGAGATTCACTTGAACTACCTTAAAAGCATTCAGCAGATTAATCAGTCTGTAATCAATATATATTCATTCATCAATCAATAAAAAATATAATATGAAAACATATAAATTAAGTAAACTTTTCAGATTCACTATATTGATATCAGCTCTATTCATATATAGCTGCACCGAAAAATCAAATCAAAATGAAACAATTAGTTCTGATTTAGAACCTAAAGATCATAATCATCATATATCTGAAACAATAATAGCACTTAACCAAGCGCAATTGAAGGCTGTAAATATTGAGTTTGGTAATATTGAGAACAAGGAATTAAATGCTACTATAAGAGCTAATGGTATTTTGACAGTACCCAACAATTACAAAGGGAATGTTACCTCAATATATGGCGGAGTAGTTAAGACTCTCAATATTACCGAAGGCGATAAAGTGAGCAAAGGTCAGGTAATTGCAACTTTAGCAAATCCTCAATTCATACAATTACAAGAAGAATACCTTGCAGTAAATAGCAAAATTCAATATGCAGAGCAAGAGCATAATCGCCAAAAAGAGCTCAACGAAGGCAATGCTGGCTCATTGAAAAATTTACAAATTGCTAATTCAGAACTTCAGGCGTTAATATCTCGCAGGGCGGCTCTAAAAAGCCAGTTCCAATTAATGGGGATAGACCCTAATTCTATTAGTGCCTCTAAAATACTAACGACATTTGCAGTAGTAAGCCCTATCAATGGTGTAATTAGTAATTTGATTGCTAAAATAGGCAGCTATGTAGAATCATCTATTCCAATAGCCGAAATTGTAGATAATGGCTCATTGCATTTGGACCTACATATATTTGAAAAAGATTTGCCTATGCTAAAAACTGGACAGATTATTCATTTTACACTAACTAACAATCCTATAAGAGAGTATGATGCCGAAATATATAGTATAGGCACTACATTTGAGAATGAAAGCAAGACAATTACGGTACATGCCCATATTGTAGGCAACAAAGAAGGGTTAATCGATGGTATGAATATTACCGGGGTAGTAAGCCTCGACAAAGCTACCAGTCCGACTGTGCCTGACAATGCAATAGTAGAATCTGCAGGCAAATATTATATATTTATAGTAAAAAATACTAAAACAGAGCACAATCAATTACACACATATTTTGAAAGAATTGAAGTTATAAAAGGTGTTTCTGATATGGGTTATACAGCTATTACTCCTATAACAGATATACCTGCTAATACAAAAATTGCTTCGAAGAATGCTTTCTTCATTAATGCAAGACTTACTAATTCAGGTGAACACGAACATTAAATTTATAACTATATATTGAAATGGAACACATTCATAAATATGATTCGGAAGGTAGGCAATTATGCTGCACTCAAGAAGAGAAGATTTATAAGCAGGCTGGCGCTAAAATCTTAATTGGAGGGTTTAGAAAATATAGAATTGGCGAGCATAATCATTCGCATAATCATACTCACGAATTTGGAGATACTCATACTCATTCTAAGGTAGGCAATAATTTACAAATGTTTCTATATCCTACTATTTCATTAGTTGGTTTAATTATAGCTATTGCTTTAGACAATTATCTTTCATCTATTTGGCTCAATAGCTGGTATAGACCCCTATTGTATCTTCTCTCATATATACCTGTGGGACTGCCTGTAATCAAAGAGTCTTATCAAAGTATTTTGAAAGGCGAAATATTCTCCGAATTCTTATTGATGACTATTGCTACTATCGGTGCATTTGCTATATTCGAATACCCCGAAGCTGTAGCGGTAATGCTATTCTATGCTGTTGGTGAGAGTTTGCAAACATTAGCGATAAGAAAAGCTAAAAATAATATACAGACTCTTATAGATCAGCGCCCCGACAAGATTAATATTATTGAGAATAATCACATAATAAGCAAAAATGCTGTAGATGCTCAAATTGGAGAAATTATTCAACTCAAATCTGGTGAAAAATTAGCTTTAGATGGCATATTAGTTACTGAAACAGCATCGTTTGATACTTCTTCGCTTACTGGTGAAAGCCTTCCTATGAAAAAAGTAAGAGGGGATACTATCTTAGCTGGTATGATCAATTTAAATTCATTGTCGCAAGTAAAAATTACTACTGAATATCAAAATAGTAAATTAAGCCAAATTATAGAATTAATAGAAAATGCTACTACTCACAAGGCTCCGACAGAACTCTTTATCCGCAAATTTGCTAAATATTATACCCCAATCGTAGTAGTATTAGCAATATTTATTACCTTGGCACCTTTTTTTGTAGTAAACCATTATGTTTTTAGTGATTGGCTGTATAGAGCATTAATATTTTTGGTAATTGCTTGCCCGTGTGCATTAGTAATATCAATTCCATTAGGCTATTTTGGAGGTATAGGGGCGGCAAGCAAAAATGGTATTTTGTTCAAAGGGAGTAATTTCTTAGATGTTATTACTAATATTCAAAATATAGTATTTGATAAAACAGGCACTCTGACTAAGGGTAAGTTAAGTATTCAAGATATTATATTTGACGATAGTTATAATCATAAAGAAATTTTGGATATGATAAATGCAGTAGAAACTGTTAGCACCCACCATATTGCTACTGCTATTCATAGCTATGTGGGCGATATCAACCCTCATATTAATATAGAGAGTAATCAAGAATTACCCGGATATGGGTTGAGAGCTATAATTGATAAAAAAGAGCTATTAGTAGGCAATTTCAAATTGTTGGAATTGTATGGGATTGAGCACGGGCAAAACAAAATTGACCTCGATAATACTATAGTAGCAGTAGCTTACAACCGCCAATATGTAGGCTATTTAACTATAGCTGATAGTATCAAAGAAGATGCTGCGGCCACAATTGAAACATTAAATCTGCTAAATATTAATACTATGCTACTGAGTGGTGATAAAAACTCTATTGTAAGTGTAGTTGCTGCTAAATTGGGTATCAAATCTGCTTATGGTGAGCTTTTGCCAGATGATAAATACAATAAAATATTACAAATCCAGCAGAACGGTCAGAGCGTAGCTTTTGTAGGTGATGGTATTAATGATGCACCAGTAATTGCTCTTAGTAATGTTGGAATAGCTATGGGTGGATTAGGCAGTGATACTACTATACAAGTAGCTGATGTAGTAATACAAGATGATAAGCCAAGCAAAATAATTATAGCCATCAATATAGCAAAAGCTACCAAAATAGTAGTGTGGCAAAATATTATTATGGCATTTGCAGTAAAACTAATAGTGCTAATATTAGGAGCAGGTGGTATTGCTACTATGTGGGAAGCAGTATTTGCAGATGTAGGAGTTGCCCTATTAGCAATTGTGAATGCTGTAAGAATACAAAAGATGAATTTTGAATGATAATTTATTATATTTGCCAATAATAATTATTATTAGATTAAATTATTTATTAATTTTAACTAAGCTATATGCCAATAAGTAGTATATCTAACAAACAGATCGAAGAATATGTAGCTATTATGGGAAAAGATATTAGAGATGGTATCTTCAAAATTATTCAAAATGATTATCCAACTTTTTCTTACGATAGTATCATAAGTATTGATGAGCTAAACAAATACAGAAGACTTTATCTTACCAAATTAGTAGAGCAAGAGAGAGGTGAAATTGCCCAAATAGATATTGACGTAATGTCAGCCATAAGAGATAATTCTATTCTTTCCGAAAATATTGAGCCCGAAATAGAAGCAAATCTGACTGCTGGCCAAAAACTTGCAGATACCATAGCAGAGTTTGGCGGTAGCTGGCTATTTATCGTTGTTTTTTTCTTCTTTATTTTAATATGGATGATTACCAATGTGTGGCTTACGTTTACAAAACCATTCGATCCTTATCCATTTATTCTTCTCAACCTTATACTATCTTGCTTAGCGGCTATACAAGCTCCTATAATAATGATGAGCCAAAATCGAAAAGAAGAAAAGGACAGAATAAGAGGGGAGCATGACTACAAAATCAATCTAAAAGCAGAGCTTGAAATTAAACTGCTAAGTGAAAAAATCGACCATTTATTAGTCCACCAGAACAAAAAACTTTTAGAAATACAAGAAGTTCAAATTGATTATTTAGAGGACTTAATGAAAAAAATTGACGAAAAAAAATCATACGATCAATAATATCAATCTATAAATAGAATATATCGCGATTATTTCGTACCTACCATATTAAGCCAAATAGAGCATCTATTATTAATATAGCAGCAGCTGATATAGTAAATGCTCGCACAGTACTTTGGCCAACACCTTCAGCACCACCGCTTGTATTAAATCCAACATGCACACCTATTAATGCAGTGATACCTCCAAATACAAAGGATTTAATCAATCCATTTAGCAATTCTTCTATTTTGAAGAATCTTTGTACAGAATCAAAAAAAACAGCAAAAGTAAAACCAAATTTGATAGTAGTTAGGAAATAGCCACCAATTAAAGCAACTAAATTAGAGAATACAGCCAAAATAGGCATCATCATAAGAGTAGCTACTACACGTGGCATACCCAAATACCGATTTTTATCAATTGCCATCATTTCGAGTGCATCTACTTGTTCGGTAACTTGCATAGTGCCAATCTGAGCAGCCATAGAGGCACCTACTCTACCAGCTATTACTAATGCGGTCAATACTGGTGTAAGCTCTGTAAAAACAACAGTGGCTATAGAAGACCCCAAAAATGGTTTGGCTACACCTATTAAATTAAATTTATCGAATAAATTAGTAGCTTGTAGAGCGGCAATAGCACCAGTAAAAGAGCCTATCAATATAACTAATGGAAGCGAATCATTGCCTACTATTTTCATCTGGTCTAATACAATATTCCTATCTTTGAATATTCGCGGTATATATGTCAGTATATTCTTCATCAAAATAGCTATTTCGCCTAACTCTCTGAAGAAGTTAATTACACCCCTCCCTATAATAATAAAAAAATTAATCATTGCTTACAAATCTCTTTTTACTATGATTAATGTTCTATCATCATTATATAAAGTATGCGAAGCAAAAGATTGTACTTCAGTAATTATTTTCATAGTGAGTTCTTTAGGTCCCATATCTTTGTTTTCTCTTATAAGGTCTATTAATCTTTGTTCTCCAAAGGCTTGTT
>JBDHXE010000003.1:0-40965 GCA_039810525.1 Chlorobiota bacterium
TATGACAATCAATAATACAGTAGCTATTGCAAATCCTATTTGCAATTTCATTCCAATTTTCATTTATGTACTCCATTTAATAAAATAAAAAAAACAATATCTTACTTACAAGAAAATAATAAATTCCAATAATTACTAATATAACTAAAAAAGAATATAAAAATAATTATTTATAATTAATTTAAATTTTTAATAAAAAAATGATGTTGTCTTAATAAGTCAGATTTATATATTTTCATTCATATTTCCTTGTTTTGAAAAATGGTAGTATAATAAAAAAAATAATTAAAAAGAAACAAAAGAGCGAGCCACATAAGTCTATGAGAATAAAGAGTTTGTCAGAATAAAAGTCGCCCTACACTTTTGGAAGTGTAGGACGATTGGGAAAAAGTGTAGGACATCTGGAGAATTAAAAATTAAATCATTGCTGCTGACTTATGAGACAGCCTCAAGGAAGACATATAAATCTTATTTATGAAAAATTCACATCTTATTGATAGGGGAAGGGAGTTAAAACATCAATATGAGAACAAATAAGAATAATCATCAATCGTATTTTAGCTATTAAAAATTACTATATCATATATATAGAAAAATAATTGAATTTAATATAAATAAATTAAAAATATAAAGAATGGAATTATTAGAAGAAAATAACTATCCTGAACATATTGAAACTATTTTTGAATTTAAAATACCAAAAGGCAAAGTACCTGAGCGTTTAGATAGTTATTTAACTAATGCAATTTATAATGCCACACGAAATAGAGTTCAAAAAGCAATAGATGAACAGAGAGTTACAATTAATGGCAAAATTGCCAAAGCATCTAAGAAGATACAGCCGGGCGATCATATTATCTGCAAAATAATGAAAGCTCCACCTATTGAACTTTTACCTCAAAATATCCCATTAGATATAATATATGAAGATGAGTATTTCATAATAGTTAATAAACCAGCTGATATGTGCACTCATCCGGGCTTTGGGCATAGATATGGCACTTTAGTTAATGCTGTTTTGTATCATTTTGGATTAAGAAATAGTATTAGTATAGAAAGCGAATTTATTGATGAAGAAAATGATGAAGAACTTGAAATATCAGAAGGTGAGATTTACGCAAGCGATAGTATAAGACCGGGGATAATTCATAGATTGGATAAAGATACATCGGGTATTTTGGTAATAGCTAAATCATCTGAAATACATTCTAATTTATCTAAACAATTTGCTGATAGAACAACTGAAAGAAGATATTATGCGTTAGTTTGGGGAAAAATTAATGATGATGAAGGTATAATAGAAGGCGATATAGGAAGGTCATCACGCAATAGAAAATTATATGCTGTTGTAAAAAAAGATGGCAAATATGCTAAAACAAGTTATAAAGTAATAGAGCGTTTTCCATTTGCTACTCTATTAGAATTAAAGCTATTTACGGGAAGAACTCATCAAATTAGAGTTCATCTATCTAGTATTAATCATCCTGTCTTTGGAGACACATTTTACGGTGGTGATAAAATTTTAGCTGGTGGAATGCCTGAAATAAATCAAATAGCTAAAAAGTGCCTCAATAATATAAATAGACATCTATTACATGCTAAAACATTAGGTTTTACTCACCCAGTTAACAAAAATTTTGTACATTTTGATTCAGAATTGCCAGAAGATTTTAAAAATACATTAAATATAATAAGAGAATGGAGCAAAAATTATGATTGAAAAAATAGCAGAAACATCGCAACCAATTAATGAAATAATAGCAAAACGATGGAGCATAAGAGCATTTGATATTAATAAACAAGTATCAAAAGAACAGATTATTTCTATTTGCGAAGCTGCTCGCTGGGCGCCTTCTTGCGGAAATGACCAACCATATAGATTTATAGTTTGGGATTATTATACAAACAGAGAAGCATATCAAAAAGCATATACTTGTTTTGATGAAGGCAATAGTAAATGGGTACATAATGCACCAGTAGTAATATGTGCATTAGCTGGTAACTTATTTAGAAAAGCTCAAACTTTTAATAGATGGGCACAATTCGATACTGGTGCTGCTGCGATGAATATGTATCTACAAGCAGTTACTTTAGGATTGATGGCTCATCCATTTGGTGGATTTTATGAAGATAAAGTAAAAGAAGAATTTAATATACCTGAAAACTTTGAACCAATGGCAATGATAGCTATTGGTTATCAAGCTGATAATATAGATATGTTATCGGAGTATAATCAAAAAAGAGAAAAAGCTGATAGAGAAAGAGTAGCTCTAAAAGATAATTTCTTTGATTCGGAATGGAATAATCCAATAATATAATATATATAAAAGGGGCTACCTTTTGTGTGGTAGCCCTATAAATATAATTGATAAATTACTATAAATTATTTTGTCCAAATAACTAAGTTATCATTATCTATGGGAACATTAGGGTTAGCATTAAATTCAGTAATAGGATATATGAATCTCATAGGCATAGATGGGCTTGGCCTAGTTTGAGTCCTTCTCATATCGGTATAAGATTGGCCTTCTAAAAATAACGTTAAGAATTTTTGATGTAAAATTTCTCCAATTAAATCATCCCCAGAATATTCGCCTAATCCTGCTTCAGCACGCATCGCATTTAATGCAGTAGTAGCACTACTAGATTGACCAGTTCTTTCTAAAGACTCGGCTAAAATAAAAGCAGTTTCTTGATAAGAAATTAATGGGAAATCATCTGCATATTTACCATACTTTTTTAAAGATACTAATTTAGTAACATCTTGCTCATCAGCAGTAGGTTCTACTGTATTAAATTCAGCATATCCTACATAATTACCATCTTCATTTGGAGTAAAATAAGCAGCCAATCTATTATCATTAGATTCAGCCTGCAGATCACGAATAAAAGTATTTGTAGCTCTTAAAGGTTCTCCAGTTTCAGTAAGAGTCCAATGCCCCCAAGGTGAATATTCTCCTGCTGCATCATTATAAATTCCCATTAATGGAGCATCACCAGTTTGTAACCCTAAAGCTGCCTCTTGTGCGGCTTTATTATACTCCATAGTATGGAGATAATATCTTGCTTTAAAAGAATGAACAGCCTTAATCCACTTTTCACCATTACCACCATAATTCAAATCACGTGTAACTGATGCTGGATTTTGAAAGTGATTTAATGCTTCGTCCAATAGCCTTTGTACTTCAGAATAAGCTTCTCGCTGAGTAGCAAATTGAGGAGCTTCTAATCCAGAGATATTGATAGGTATAGATCCATAATATGCTGCTAATTCTCCAAAAAATAGAGCTTTATATACCTTTGCCATACCAATATAAGTATTTTGTAATTTATCATTTTCGGCACCTAATTCTACTTCGGGGGCATTGATGATAATATCATTACAAATTCGTACGCCTCTATATCCTATCTTCCACATATCATCCACAAAGCCATCAGTTTGAAACAGATATGTATTCCAAGATACTGGTTGTGGGCGACCTAATCCAGGAGGAGCGCACATTTGTCTCGCCCAAATTGAGCCTATCCTTGAGCGATCACCAGAATAAAAATCAGCAGCGGCAACTTGCATTGATATTAGAAGCCCATTTATTCCATCTAAAGTTTTGATATTACTTTCATTAATTGCATTTGGTGAATTATTAATACTACTATCAATATCACAAGACACAAACGTTAATGATAATATTAATACAAGAGATGCTGAAATTACTGCATTACTTAAGATTTTATTTATATTTATTATATTTTTCATATTATTATCCTCTATATTAATATATTACTGAAATACCAAAACGGAATGATTGAACTTGTGGTAAAGTAAAGTAATCAAACCCACGACCTTCTACACCTGAAAAAGTATTGATTTCAGGATCAAATCCACTATAGTCAGATATTGTTAGTAAATTACGTGCTGATAAGCTAAAAGCTATACCAGTAAGATTCCACGAATCTAAACCTTTCCAACGGTATTCTAAGGATATTTCTCTTAATTTAATATAAGATGCTCTTTCTACATGTGGTTCATTAATATTGAAGCCATTAGCATATAATCGATAATAATACATTCTAGTAGCTTGTACAGGGTTTGCTGGATCGCTCATATCCATCACGGGTTTACCATCTTGATTGAACCAAGGCTCATTTCTATCCTTAGTATCGCCTGCAGTACCAAAATTGTATAATGCGCCTCTTGTACCATTCCAAACATCGAAGCCAATTACAGCATCCCATAAGAAGCTAAATGTAAGATCGTTTAAAATAGTAAAGTCATTACGCCAGCTAAATTGAAAATCAGGATTTGAATTACCAATGATTCTTTGATTTGGATCTTGTATAGGAGTTCCGATAAATGGATTACCATAATCATCTTCCATCAATAATCCGTTTGGATCATCAGGAGTTGTTTTTGTTACATTGCCATATTTATCTTTTACAATTGCGCCATCAGCTGTTTTAACATAGTCTCCAGAATATACTATATTACCATTTATATCTCTTAACCATCCATATCCGAAGAAAATACCAAGAGGTTGATTAATCATTGCAACATTTTGGATACCCACAAATCCACCACCTAATGTGATAACATCAGTAGGAGTTTGAACTGGGCTAATATTCAATTTAGTAACCATATTTCTATTTTGAGAGTAATTAATCATAGTTGACCATGAAAAGCTTTCGCTTGAAAATGGAGTTGCACGCAATGAAACTTCAAATCCTTCATTCCACATTTCTGCAGCATTCTTCAATTGTTGATCATAGCCAGTAGAAGTAGGAACTGGAACATTCAATATCATATCAAAAATTGCTTGATGATAATAAGTAAACTCAAGATTTACCATATTGTCTAAGAATCCAAGGTCTAAACCAATTTCCTTTTCAATTGTCAGCTCTGGAAGAATGTCTTTTGCGCCAGCAATAATATATTCATCAGACGTAGTTCCTCCACCTTGCTTAATTCCTATAAAACCACTTCTACTTGCTGTTGTGGCTCTTTCCCAAGGATCGAAGAAGCCAGCTGTACCATAAAGAAAATTAGTAGCATAAGCATCAGGTAAAGAAGGAGAGCCAGCTTCACCCCAAGAACCACGAATGCGAGCTGAGCTAAAAATACCCCTTAATCCATCAAAATAAGATTCTTTGTTTAATTGATAAGACACCCCAATTTTTGGATAATAGAAAAATTGTTGAGACTCACCAAAAGTAGATGAACCGTCCCTTCTAAGTGCTAATGTTAGTGATAATCTATCTAACCAAGTGGTAGTCAATTGAGCGAATAGCCCGACAGTCTTTTTCTTATAAGCACTCGATGCACCATCTTTGGTGGCACCCGCATTAATTTGATCGAAGAAAGGTAAGGTAGATACAGCATCAGCACCATTAGTGGTTCTATCAATCCAAATTGTTTGTGAACCTAATACGAATGTTGTAAATAATTGATCATCCATCCAATTATTTTGAGCATTGATCGAAAAATCTAGATTCATTTGATTGTGTGATATTCGTGAATCATTGATATAACCTCCCTTAGAAGGTGATCCAGCTGAACCTACTGCTAATCTTTCTTTATTTACATATTCGTATCTATCCATACCTAACCTACCATCTAAACTAAGCCATGATAATAGCTGTATCTTCAAATCAGTAGAATGCAAAAATCTATCAATCTTTGAATTAAATGTATTGAAATGCTGTGTCCACAATGGGTTGTCATACCCAGCAAATCTCCTCATTGAGCCGTCAGCATAAAGATAGTCTAAATTATTAAATTCAGGAGGTGTTCTTAATGAACCAAGCATAATACCAGAAGTATTGGAACCATCTTGAGGCAAATCATTATTAGTAGATATATAATTATTGCTCGTTCTGAGTGATACGCCGGGCAAAATAGTAGCGCCAATATTAGCACGAATATTAGTTCTTTCCAATTGTGAACCTATTACATAACCTTGAATACCAGAGTATGTTCCATTAATAAGATAATCAAATTGAGGTACACCGCCAGACAAAGTCAATGATAATTCTTTAGATAAAGCAGTCCTAAAAGGATCAGATGAATGATCGTATACAGGTGTTCCTACTGGTAGAGGGTCGCCCCAAGAATCACTTGAGCCGGGCTTTCCTTCTACAAAAGGTATTCTCTGACCAAAAGTGGTTTGAAGAGGTACTTTACCAGCAAATTGATCTAATGTAGTATTGATACTAAAATTAATTTGAGCAGGTTTCTCGTAGCTTGTCAATTTACCTCTCTTGGTAGTAATCAATACTACACCGTTTGCAGCTTGTGAACCATAAATTGCCGCAGCAGAAGCGCCTTTTAGGATTTCAATAGATTCAATGTCCTGAGGATTAATATCAGTTGCACGGTTTGAGAACTGTATAGCACCACTACCATCATACAAAGATGAATTGTCTATTACTATTCCATCTACTACATATAGAGGTTCAGATGAACCCAAAATAGACTTTCTACCTCTAATAGTAATAAAAGTACCAGCTCCGGGTGTTCCAGAGTTTCTTGTAACACTGACGCCAGGGACACGGCCACTTATAGCATCAATAGCAGATGGAGAGACTACATTGGCAACATCTTTACCACTTACCGATGAAATCGAATTACCAAGGGTATTTCTATCTACTTCGCCAGTTAGACCTACAACCACGATTTGGTTTGTTTGAATAGATTGTGTAGAGAGTTCTAATTTTATTTCCAGAGTCTCACCGCTTTTGACGTTAACTCTAATAGTTTTAGGTTCATAACCTACAAATCTGGCTTCTACATTATGCTCTCCAATAGGAGCTTCAAATTGAAAATGGCCTTCTTTGTCAGTTACAGCACCTATACGTAGTGAAGTTATCGAGACTGAAGCTCTTGGGAGAGGAGCTTTTGTTTCTCTGTCTATAACTACACCTTTGATAAAATTTCGTTTTGCTTGTGCATTCAAACTATTTGCTTGCATAACGAAACAACCTGATAGTACTATTAATCCAAATAACTGGATACGAAAGTACCTTTTTAGCAACGCTATCATAGGCATTCCTTTAAAATTTAATAATAAATAGTTTTAAAAAAAGAGACAATTGTTTGTATTTGAGAATGTGTATAAACTTAAATAAATACCTCCATTATTGATAAATTAAAAAATATTCATCACAAATTAATCATAAAATCATTTAATAAATGAAAAATTTCAAAATTATTAGAATTACACTTCTTAACATAAGAAAAATATTTGAGATTGTCAAGCAAAAAAGTATATAAAATTTAATTTTTTTATTAAAATCGTATTTTTACTTTATTTTTAGCTATTCTATGTTACTTCTATTTTAATAATAATTTACTCTTAACTTCTATATATTTTAAAAATTCTTTTATTTTTGTGAATAAATACATTTTTAATTAAATATTATATAAATAGTAATTATGAATATATTGGTTATAAACTGCGGAAGCTCAACGCTAAAATTTCAAATTATAGCTACAGATTATGAATTAATAGAACGATATGAAGATAAATGCTTAGTAAAAGGAATTATAGAAAGAATTGGCTCACTAGCACTTATATCTATCAAACCTTTCGATGGAGCATCTTTTAAAACATCAGCGCCTATCAAAGACCATAAATCGGCTATCAATTATATACTCAAATGGATAACTTCTGAAGAATCTAATATACCAGAGATTAGCTCTATCAATGATATTCATGCCGTTGGCCATAGAACTGTGCATGGAGGGGAGACATTTCACAACTCGGTTCTAATTGATAATAACGTGATCCAAGCTTTAGAAGATAATATAGATCTTGCACCATTGCATAATCCAGCTAATATAAGGGGTATAAGAGCCGCTAAGGAAGTATTTGATGCCAATATACCTCAAGTTGCTGTGTTTGATACATCATTTCACCAGACTATACCAGAAGAAAACTATTTATATGCTATTCCTTATCAATACTATAGAAGATACAAAATTAGGAAATATGGATTTCATGGTACATCGCATAGATTTGTAGCATACCGTTATAGGAAAATGGAAGGTGTTGAAACAGAAAATACTAATATTATCACAATTCATTTAGGTAACGGAGCTTCAATTTGTGCTATCAAAAATGGGAAATCTATCGCTACATCAATGGGTTTTACTCCACTCGAAGGATTGATAATGGGTACTCGTAGTGGTGATATAGACCCTTCTATTATAGAATTTATTGCCCATAAAGAACAATCTGATATTGATGAAATTTTTAATATGTTAAATAAACGTTCAGGTCTGTTAGGGATATCAGGACTTACTTCCGATATGAGAGACTTATTAGAAGAAGAAACTGAACATCAAGATAGAAGAGCAATTCTTGCTATCAAAATGTTCTCTAACAGAATTAGGCAATATATCGGTGCATATTTGACCCAGCTTGATAAATGCGATGCAATATGCTTTACTGGTGGTATAGGCGAGAATGCTTCAAGTATCAGAAAACGAATATGTCAAAACTTAGAATGGATTGGCATAAATATTGACGACAACAGAAATAGCGAAATGATAGCAGGTAAAGAAGGGCAAATCAGTGTAGACAGCGGCAAAATTAAAGTGTATGTAATTCCTACAAACGAAGAATTGATCATAGCAAGAGATACTTTTAGAATATTTAAACAATCATTAGATCCAAATTGTTAATTATTATGAAAAATAATTTTATAAATCAAATAAGAGAAAAAGCTAAATTAAAATATGCTACTATTACCTTTCCCGACTCCGAAGATATTAGAGCTATACAAGCAGCAATATTTTTGCAAAACGAAAAAATAGCTCTCCCAAAATTAATGGGTAACCCAATATCTATCAATAAAATTGCCAAAGACAATAACTTAGATATCAAAGATATAGAAATTGTAGACCCTGAAAACTCAGAAAAATTAAATCAATATTGGCAATATCTTTACGATAAAAGAAAAGATAAAGGTATTACAAAAGAGATAGCCCAATCTACTATTAAAGAACCACTTTACTTCGCTGGTGCTATGTTAGAGCAAGGAGATATAGATGTAGTAGTAGGTGGCAATATTTCTACTACAGCTAATGTAATAAGAGCGGCAATTTCGACTGTTGGATTAAAAGCTAATATTTCATTAGTCAGCTCCTTTTTTATTATGTTAGTGCAAGATCAAATGTATTGTTTTGCTGATTGTGCTGTCAACCCTAATCCTAATGAAGAGCAATTGTGCGATATTGCAATTAGTTCAGCTATCAATTATCAATCAATTACAAACGAAGAAGCAAGAGTAGCTATGCTATCATTTTCTACAAATGGTAGTGCTAATCATGAAATGGTAACCAAAGTTCAAAAAGCAACTAAATTGCTGAAAGAAAAAGCTCCTAATATATTAACCGATGGCGAAATGCAGTTAGACGCAGCAATAATACCATCAATCGGGCAACGTAAATTTCCAAATAGCAAAGTAGCTGGTAGAGCCAATGTGTTAATATTTCCAGATCTTAATGCAGGTAACATTGGATACAAATTAATTGAAAGATTAGCTGGTGCTATAGCGATAGGTCCAATAGTGCAAGGATTAAATAAACCATTTTGTGATTTATCAAGAGGCTGCTCTACAGACGATATTATTAATGTAGCATCAATTTGTAGTTTAATGTAATTATTATTAGCCTTATAATTAAATGTAAAATATATCAATGTATTATACGACGCTAAACAATATATTTCTTATGTCTAATAATATATTTAACTGTGAATAACAACAAGGTGTTTTTATGATTGCAGAATATCTGAATAATTTTAACCCAATAATGATGGCACTTTTTGCTACATTGTTTACATGGGGGGTTACAGCTGTAGGAGCTGCCTTAGTTTTCTTTTTTTCAACTATTAATCATAGATTATTGAATGCAATGCTTGGATTTGCCGCTGGAGTAATGATAGCTGCAAGTTTTTGGTCATTATTAAGCCCAGCTATTGATTTATCGAAAGAAATGGGAGTAATACCCTGGGTACCTGCTCTTACAGGATTTCTTGCTGGCGGTCTATTCCTATTTGCTACAGACAAAGTATTGCCACATCTTCATTTAGGATTCGAAATCGAAGAAGCAGAAGGTATCAAAACATCTTGGCATAGGAGTGTATTATTAGTATTAGCCATCACATTACACAATATTCCAGAAGGTTTGGCAGTTGGGGTAGCATTTGGCGCCTTACAATATACCACAGGTACTGAGCAAATGGCAAGTGCAATTGCTTTAGCAATTGGTATCGGATTACAAAATTTCCCAGAAGGAGCCGCAGTATCTGTACCACTGAGACGTGAAGGATTCTCAAAAATGAAAGCGTTTATGTATGGGCAAGCATCTGGTCTAGTAGAACCTATGGCTGGAGTATTAGGTGCATGGTTAGTTATTGTTGTTAAACCATTATTACCTTATGCACTTTCATTTGCAGCTGGTGCTATGATATTTGTAGTTATTGAAGAACTAATACCCGAATCACAAAGTGGGCATGAAAGTGATATGTCTACAATTGGAGCAATGCTAGGATTTGCTATTATGATGCTACTCGATGTAGCCTTTAGTTAAAATTATTAATTAACTTTTACTACTACAATTGTAATATCGTCGAACTGAGTATTACCATTGCTAAAATCGGAAATGCTTGATATTATTATATTTATTAATTCATTAGCACTATTATAATTTGAATTAATAAGTAAATTTTCTAATCTATTAAAGCCATAATCTTCACCCGAATTGTTTCTCGTATCTGTAATACCATCAGTAATAAAGACAAAATAATCACCCTTATTATAATCTATTGTGATAGAATCAAGGTTTTTTTCGAATATATTATTATTCGCTAAGCCAATCCCAATTCCATTAGGTTTTAAAATATCTAATTTGTTTTCAATTTTATTAATCTTATATATTGGCAAATGTCCTGCTCTTACCAATTCAAGATGATTGCTAACAAAACCAAAACTACATGCCACTGCTGTAATATAAGAAGTAGATTCGATATACTTATATATTAAATTATTACTTTTTATTAATAGTTCTTTTGGATTTTTCTCATATTCATTTAGAGTTCTCAATATACCTTGGAATTTGGACATATACAAAGCCGCAGAAGTACCCTTACCACTAACATCACCAACTACTATATTAAACATATCATTATTTTTATAGAAATCATAAAAATCACCTCCAACCTCAAGAGCAGGGCTAGAATATGCCGCAATATCCAATCTTTCAATTTTAGGTATTTCGCTTGGTAATGAGCCTAATTGGATTCTTCGTGCTATCTCAAGCTCATGCTTTAAACGCTCCTTCTGAGCTAATTCCTCATACAATAAAATATTCTCTATTGCCATAGACAAATTACTACTGATAGAGTATAGAAATTCAAAATCTTCCTTCCTTAGTTCTACCTCCGATAATTTATCACCAATTAATAATACACCTAACAATTTGGATTTTGATCTTAATGGGAAAATATAATTATATTCTTTCGCTGCTAAAATATTTCTTAATTGACCTTCAATCATACTAATACTAATAGCCTCTATGCCATTTTTTAATTTATCGTAAAGCTTAGTATCTAAATTTAAACTAAGATTATTATCCTTAGAGCTATCATAATAAAACACATCATTCTGGTTAATATTAGCTTGTGATTTATAGAATATAATTCCAATTTTCTTTAAATGAATAAATTCTTTAAGTTTTTCTACAATTATAATAGACAAATCATTGAGATTATACTTAGTCTGAATTAGTTCGGCAAATTCTCTTTGGATCATCCTATAATCGAACTGCTGCCTATAAAACTTTCTATTTAAATAATCTTGACCTATACTTCCTATTCTAATTGCAATTAGTGATATCACAATGCTAAAAAGCCCAAAAATTATTCTATAGATATACTGATAATTAGGATCGGTAGCAGAATTGCCATAAGTTATTTGTACAATACTATCCAATATTGTAATAGTTGGTAATACAATAGTTAATTTAGAAAAATAAAAAATAATAGATAATGTAGAGAATGATAATAATAAATACCACATTATATTAATAAAACTATATTGAGTAGTCCTTTTGAACTTAAACAATATTTTATTAATTCCGAATTTGTAAATATATATTAGATATAGAAACGGAATAGTAATAAATACTAATTGAATATAATCAGAATATTTATACCGGCCAAAAGAATTAATTATTATTATCAGAATAAAAACTGAAAATTGAATAAAACTTGCATGTCTATTTTCTCTTGGTTCATATTGCCTATATATAATTAGTAATACTCCGAAATATATTAAGCAAAAAGAAGTAACACTAACTAACAATAAAGTATCATTTACGAATAATTTAATATTGTAGATTCTAACTATAGTAATTAGAATAATATAAATAATACTAGGGGTAAATAATATCCAAATTAATTTGACATTCCGTATGATTTTAGGGTTTTCTAATGGAAAAGCTGCAAAACTTACCAATATGATTGGCAAATAGACTGCATACAAAATCTTACTCAAATATGTCAATAATTGTTGAGAAGTGATATTATATGACTCAAATATCGTATAATTAGTGATCATACCCAAAGACATTAATATAAGCCAAGTACCAACTAAAAGCGAGCCTAAATGCTTTGTATTTTTAAATACAAAGAATGCTCCAATTGTCAAAAAAGATAGCTGAAGCAAAAATAAAAAAACTACTGAAAGCTGCAGCCCTATAGTAGATAGAGTTACAGGTAAGGAATAAACGCTATTACCCCTAATAATCTTAAAAATCAATGGCACATCTTTGGAGCTATTTCTCAACATTTTCAGTGATTGAGGAGATAATAAATAAGAATTCATATTTTCATAGTACTGTACTTCCCATCTAATATTATTTACATTCAGCAATATATCACCAGACTTGATACCAGCCTTAGAAGTAGCTCCATCTTTATCTACAAACCCTAAGTAAATTCCATCGACTACTATCCGTATTCTATCTAAATTAATACTATTTTTAGAAATAATAATCTTCTTTGCAAAGTGCCTGAAAAAATATTTAGGAAAAAGCTCATCTCTATAATTGCTATGTCTCTCTATAATTTGCAATTCTAAGGTATCCGGACTATTCTTCAATATATTCACGATTCTATCAAACGATTTAATAGAATCACTATATAAATTATCTTCATCTAAATTATGATTATTGATAGATATTATAAAAGACCCCGATGGTATTATATTAGTAGAATTATTAATATCTTCTATATTTTGCTCTACATAATAATTAGAAGGTAGTGGTAGATAAGTAGTTCCACTAAAAGGTATAATAGATATAAAATACAAATTATAAATAGTAGCAACTACAATAAATAGCACTACTATCAAAAAAAATATCCTTATTATCTTTAATTTATCTATCAATCTAAATAAAGCCTAAATTATATTGAATATATGCACAAAAATCGAATTTGTTTCAAAAATATCATAAATTACTTACAAATGGTAAAAAACTATAAATAAAATTAAATTATTATATTTGTAGCCTAAAAGTTTTATTTTTTTACAAATTTAAGAAGAATTTATGTCTGGTCATAGTAAATGGGCAAATATTAAACATAGGAAAGGGAGACAAGATGCTATTCGTGGCAAAATGTTTACACGTATAGCCAAAGAAATTACAATATCAGCTAAAGAAGGAGGCGGCGATCCTAGCGCTAATCCTCGGCTCAGATTAGCTGTTACCAACGCTCGTTCAGTTAATATGCCAAACGAAAATATTACTCGTGCTATCAAAAAAGGTACAGGTGAATTAGAAGGTGTAAATTATATTGAAATCACTTATGAAGGATATGCCCCAGCTGGTGTAGCTGTAATAATTGAAACTGTTACCGACAACCGCAATAGAACTGTTTCCGAAATAAGAGCAATTTTTAGCAAGGTTAGTGGCAATCTCGGCGAATCAAACTCAGTTGCTTGGAATTTTGAGAGAAAAGGTGTAGTCGGTATCAAAACTAATAATAAATCAGAAGACGAACTAATGGAAGCTGTTTTAGAGTCTGGTGCAGAAGATTTGGAATACGATGAAGAAGAATCAAGAATAATCTGTAGTATGGCAGATTTTGGTTTTGTTTATAAATATTTCGAAGATAATAAATATGAAATAGGCGAAAGTAAATTAGAATATATACCTCAGAATATGGTTAAAATCAATAATATAGATGATGCTAAAAAAGTGCTAAAATGTATTGATGCTTTTGAAGACCACGACGATGTTCAGAATATATTCCATAATATGGAAATAGATGAGAGTATATCAGAACTTTTAGATTAATATGATTATATTAGGAATAGACCCGGGCTCAATTATTTGTGGATACGGTGTTATCGAATCAGAGTCGGGCAAGATATCCTTAGTTGAATATGGTGTAATAAAAGCTAAAAAGAAAGAAGAAAGCTATCCTCTTAGACTTAAAGAGATTTATAGTAGGCTTCAATCAGTAATAGCAAGAACACTACCAGATGAAACTGCTATCGAATCGCTCTTCTATTCCAAAAATGTACAATCACTTATCAAGTTATCGCAAGCAAGAGCAGTAGCTATGCTTGCGTCAACTATGACACAAATCCCAATTATGGAATATTCACCAAGAGAGATTAAGAAATCAGTAACTGGCAATGGGAATGCTGATAAAGTGCAAGTTCAATATATGGTAAAAAATATTAAACATTACAGAGACTAATGAATTTTTTGATGCTACTGATGCCCTTGCTACCGCTATTTGCCACACAGCTCGTAGAAAAGTCTCTACTAACACAGTAAAAAATTGGAAGGATTATATAGAAAATAATCCAGAAAAAGTGTTTAAAGGGTAAGTTATGTCAATAAAATATACTAAGTTTGTATAAATTACTTTAATATTAATAAATTAGTTTTATGAGAAGAGTTGAAACCGAAAAATCAATAAGACAAATTGTAAAATCCTCTGTTATAGCTTATGCCAAAGGATTTGAGTTACGACATATTAGTGAAGTAGATAATCCCGATGGCGTTATAAATATGAAAATAAATAATGTTTTTATTGATGTATTGGGTGAAGAAATTAAGTTTTATGTTGCATTAGTTAGGTCATTGGATAGTTCATTGGGAAATATGTTAGAAGATATGGCTATAAATATTGCTGAATTATTTTACAAAGTTTCTAAAAAGGTTGAAGGTTATATTTATGATGAACAGATTTCAATAATAGCCGATTTACTAGAAAATTATAAAAATACAAATAGTAATATATCCCCATCAAAAGAGCATTATAAATTATTGCATAATTTTAATCAAAATGGAAAATCGCATAGAAAAGTACATATTAGCGATTACTATTTATATGATTCAGTCAAAAAAGTTCATTATCTCATTGAACTAAAAATAGGTGGTGATCTGGATAATAAAAAAGCAAGAGCAGAGAAAGAAGCAATTTTTGAACAATATTCAATATTGTCCAATTTATTAGATAATAATGAAGATATAAAATGTTATTTTGCTACTGCATACAACAGATTTGGAGAAAATAAGGAATGGAAACAACAAAGGGTACTTCAATTCTTTTCTAAAGATGAATTATTAATAGGAAAAGATTTTTGGAATTTTATCTGTTGTACAAATGAAGGATATAATATAGTAATAAGTGAGTATAAAAAGAATGCTATTTACATTAAAGACGCTTTATCCAATATTAAAAATAGTTACTTAAAATGATTGATAAATTCTCTATATATAATGGCGATTCATACAAATTATTAAGGGACATTCCCGATCAATCAGTAGATTTGATTCTAACTGATCCGCCTTATAACCTAAGTAAATATTCTACTGGTAATATGAAGTTTGATTGGAGAAGTGAAATTAATAATGATTTAGCTGATTGGGATAATATTGAATTTAATCCAGCAGATCTTAAAAATGATTTCTTGAGAATTATTAAACCAACAGGTAATATTTTTGCTTTTTGTTCGTATAATTTGATAGGTAAATGGCATCAAATTTTTGATGATTTATTCGATACTTTTCAATTCTTTGTTTGGCATAAAACAAACCCAGTTCCAAAATTTCGTAAAGCTGGCTTTCTTAATAGTTGTGAATTAATAGTATGTATGTGGAACAAAGGGCATACTTGGAATTTTACTAAACAAAATGAAATGCATAACTTTCTTGAAGGCCCAATATGTATGGGACCTGAAAGGCTAACTAATCCAAAACATCCAACTCAAAAACCAATTTATTTATTAACTCATTTAATAAAAATAGCTTCTAATGAAGGAAATATAGTTTTAGATCCTTTTATGGGTGTAGGTTCTACTGGGGTAGCTTCTTTAAAATTAAATAGAAAATTTATTGGTATGGAATTAGAATCAGAATACTTTAATGCGGCAGAAAAAAGACTTCAATCTGAAGTTGCCGTAAATTTATTTACAATTTAATTCTTTACTTATATAATAAAATCTTCAAATCTCTTATAAGAGTTTTTGGATTTACAGTAATCTATAAATTTTCTATAATCATTACTTTTGCTTAGAATTTCTGAATTTCCTAGCATTATTAAGTGGTCTTTAGCTCTGGTAAGTGCTACATTTAATTTTCTATCCATTTGTAGCAAAGAACTAAATGATATTGCTCTACTCAATAGACTTTCTGTATTTACAGCCATAGATACAATTATTATTTCGCGTTGGCTACCTTGATATCGCTCTACTGTATCCACAGTAATTAATCCATTATATTTAGGGTCTAATTCACTTAATATATTATTACATTGTAATTTAAATGGACTGATCACGCCTATTTGCGAAGAATTAACAATTCCGATTTTATTGTCAATTAATTCAATGATTTTTATAGCTATCATAGCCTCGCTTCTACTATATTTATTATCATATTCAATCGGGCAATCAATAAATGAAATTCTGTGTGCTGATAAAAATTGCTCAATTAATGAATTTGATGAACTTGCAAATATTGATTGCTTATTAAATTGCCTCGGTAAGGTAGCTTGCAATTTATAATTATAATAATATATATTAGGGAATTCCATTATTTCGATATGCATTCTTCCTTGTTCTTCTAATATACCAAATGAATGGTGCCAATTATTCCTTCTACACAAAGTTATCATCCGTTCAAAATACGAACTATTAGAATTGAATAGAGCAATATCCCTAAGCTCTTCATCATCTATAGTGCAATTAATATCATCTTGCAATGTAACGGCAGGCAACTGTTTCTCATCACCTATCAATATGAATTTGTTTACCTTACTTATTATGCCTACTATCTGAGACTCTAATATTTGAGAAGCCTCATCAATAATTGCTATATCAAAATTCTTTAAATTGAAAATCTCACCATTTGTATATAGAGAAGAAATTGTAGAAATAATCACCCTCGCGCCAATTATCCTATTATAAAGATCTTGGATACTCATCTGATTAGACAATTCACTTAATACTATCATATCAGACGAATGGCCAGATCTAGTACCAATCTTTACGATTTGGTCGTTAGGTATAAAATGTGAGATTGAATTATATATCTCTTCAACAGCTCTATTAGTATAAGCACTCAATAAAATAGTCTTATCAGTATACACATAATAATAATTAGTAAGAGAAGATAGCATAATAGAAGTTTTACCTGTACCAGGCGGCCCTTGTATCAAAAAATAACTACTACTATTAATTGCTGCATTAAAAATCAACCTTTGATTTTCATTAAAATTATAAATTGAGCTATATTCTAACTCTTCAACTCCATTATTTTGTTCTTGAATAGATAATCCTAATAATATATTCTGCTTATTTAAATCGCAACTTAAAATAGTAAATATACTTGAAAACCAATATTTAGAATTTGAATCAGACTTATCTAATTCTATATTCCATAATTCATTAATTGTAAAAATATTCCTATTTATTTTCTTATTTCTTAAGCTTATGATAATTTTATTACCGCTAAACTCTTTAATATAACCCTTCAATATCATATTCTTGGTAGGGAACTCACTATCTTGAGGATAAACCAAAACTTGGTCTCCTAACCTAAATACAGATTTATCAGCAATACTTTGCAAATTAAACACTAAGTGCATCAATTCAAAATTTGAAGATGCAAAATCAAAAATTAATTCGGTTAGTATAGTCTTATTCTTTATTTTGGTATTAATATTATCAATCCAAAACGAAGAAAATCCAAGCATTTGCTCATTGCCATTACCGATTTTGCTTAATCTTATTTCATTAGAAATAAATCGAGAGAAAACTAAGAACCACTTTTTGATTATATCTCTACTATTGTAATAATTGCTAACAAATATTTCAATGTCTCTTCTTGCAAAAGAGCTAAATTTATAAAAATCCTTAGATAAAAATAATTTATTTATACCATCTACTATTTTAAAATCGCCATTACTTAATTTAAATTCTAAAGCAACTAAATAATTCCTATATAATAAAAAATGCAGCAATATTAAATTATCAATTACCGAATTTCTGATTTGATTAGATTTATCATTGCTGTAAATGATACACGCATTTATTTTATCAATATCCTTTGCATATTTTATCAATAGGTTATATCCAGCTATCTGAAAATAATGCTCACGCCAAGCACCAATAACTATCTTCATATTGCCAACTTCTACCAAATTATTAGATGATGGTGATTTCCCAGTTTTCAATTCCATTACAGTAGTAGATATATCATTCTCAATCAATAAATCTAATCGACCTTGGATTCCATAAAGAGGCGAAATAAAACTTGGTTCAGTAGAATATTCTCCACTTTCAAATTGTGAAATAATCTTAACTAAATTAGTATAATAATAATAGATATTATCTTTAAAATTAGTGAAATTAAATTGAATCGAATTACTAACAGCAAAAAATGAAAGCAATCTATTTTTAATTGCCTTTTCAAATAAATCATCAAAATCACTTGATATATTTACTAAAAGCTCATCAAAAATATAATTAACTATGTTCCCAATTAGTAAAGAATCGCTAATAGAATGCTTAGCTAAATATCTTTTTACAAAATAATGATAATAAGAATCTGGCTCAGAATGTTGAGATAAATCAGTTACATCTACCAAATAATCAGGCTCTACTATCAGGTAAGAGTGTTTATCGCAAATTATACTAATACCTTCATTCTTAGTTTCCAAATCTACATTAAGTAAATTAACCCTCAACGATTCAAACAAAATTGGAGAAGTACCTATCCAATCATCTTTCAAAATTAAATTAAATTCACCAATATCATCATCAAAACAAAAAATTTGTCTAATCTGGTTAATCTTCTTATTATTAATAATTTTTACTTTTAATAAATTATGTCTGACTGAGAGCTTACTTTTTTTGGATAGCATATATCTATTTACTACCTCAAAAGAATATGTATCAATATCAATATTAGTAATTTGGGATATAATAGAGAGAATTAAATGAAAAAAAACTTCTAATTTATAATCCGACAAACTACCTTTACCTTTCCTTTTGATCTTACTAATATTGAAATAGAGTTCTTTAAGAAGAGAATTATAAGTATTGTCAAGTTTATACCTATTTATTACAAATAGAGAAAGAGAATAACCTGTATTAGTATGAATATTCAAATCATTGACTAGATATCTGAAATATGACGTAAGCTCCATACCCAATAATAATAATTTATTAGTATTCTCTAAATTACTATTATTATAAATGCTATTGATTTGATTTAAAATGAAATCTGGGTTAGAAAATTCAGACATCAGCTTTTATCCGGTCTAATATCCCTAATAAATAATTGAGGTGATTTCTGATTATTATAATTAGATAACTCCAAATGATATAAAATTGAAAAAGATTTACCATTACTACAATAATGAATTTTATCTGCTAAATTCATACCAATAGCATCTATTACAAAATTATTCTGTATTGCACGGAATCGAATATTATTATTACCAATCATTTTAATACCATTTACAGATTTTACAGATTTAGAATAAAAAATAGGTTTGTAATTTGCAAATCCATAAGGAGCAAACTTAGCTAAAGTATTCAAAAATGATGGTGATAGATCGTTAAACTTTAGTTCAGCATCTACTATAATTTCAGGTTTGAGCAATTCTATAGGTATCTTTTCTCTAGCTATTTTATCAAATCTATTTCTAAATTCCTCAATATTCTCTACCTTTAGAGATAGCCCAGCAGCATGTTTATGCCCACCAAATTCAAGAAGTAAATCTTCACATTGTTTTAGTGCAGTATGAATATCGAAATCACTAATAGAGCGAGCAGATCCCTTAGCTATACCATCTATATTCGTCAAAAGTACACTAGGCAAATTATATCTATCAACCAATCTTGAAGCAACAATACCAATTACACCGGGATGCCACTTTTCTCCATATATTACTAAGCAATGAGGGCTATTTTTCTTAATAAAACTATCAGCAATTGGAATAGCTTCCTCAAATGTCTTTTGATCAAAAACTCTTCTTTTGCGATTTTCATCTTCCAAAATCTGAGCAATTCTGAACGCAGAATTTTCATCATTTTGTAGCATCATTTCCACAGAACGCTTAGCATCACCTAATCTTCCAGCAGCATTGATCAGAGGGGCTACAGCAAATACAATATTAGAAGCAGTTATATGGCCTAGTTTCAGACCAGTACAATGAATCAGCCCATGTAGTCCGGGACGAGGATTAGCATTTAATAACTTCAAGCCAAAATGAACCAAAATTCTATTCTCTCCAACTAATGGCACCATATCAGCAGCAGAAGCAATAGCTACATAATCAAGATATTCGAAAGCCTTATTTGCTATATTTAATTTCTGAGAAAGAGCTTGGATTAATTTGAAAGTAACGCCACAAGCCGCTAAAGATTTAAAAGGGTAATTACAACCGGGTTTAAGAGGGTCCAAAATAGCGTAAGCAGTAGGCATATTAGGTCCCGGTTCGTGATGATCGCAAACTATAGTGTCAAGTCCTAATTCTTTAGCATAGTTTAGTTGATCGTAAGAGGTAATACCTACATCAACGGTGAGTAAGATTTTGGCCCCTTTGTCGAAGCCTTTTTTAATACTCTTTTTAGATAATCCATACCCTTCTTCGAACCTATCAGGAATATAATACTCTACCACACCGCCAATTTCTTTAATAAATTGGCAAGCCATAGAAGTACTTGAAGTACCATCCACATCATAATCACCATGAACCCAAATAAGCTCTTGATTCTTGATAGCTATTATTATTCGCTCTACAGCTAACTCCATATCACTCATCAGATATGGGTTGTGCAAATCCTCTAACTTAGGTTTAAAAAAATGCTCAACATCTTCTTGATTAGTATAACCCCTAACCGCAAGCACATAAGCTAAACTTTTAGATATCTTTAATAATTTGGCTAATTCTTGGACAGTCGCATCATCATTATATTTCCTAAAACTCCAACGATAATTCAAAATTATTCAAATGTTATTTAATATTTTCAACAAATATATTACATTTTTTTATTATTTTCAAATAAAGTGTGTAATTTTTTTCACATTATTTAATTTTTTTGACATTTTTTTAATTTATGAGTAAGAAATATTTAAATTTCGACGAATTGCAGAAAAGAGAAAAACTAAAACTATCTACAAAAAGTAAATTAATTAGAAAAACCATAAATAACAATCCCCAGTATATTAGGGGGCGTGCTATTTCAGTAATTGGCAAAACTGTACAAGTAGAATTAGATACAAATGATAAAATAGTTTATGAATGTATAGTATCCGGTAGAATCAACTCTCCACATATTAGGGCAAATATAGTATGCGTCGGTGATTATGTCAAATTTTTGGTAGATGAAGCAAACGAACATATATTGTCTGGACGAATTATCGAAATAGAAGAGAGAATTAGAAAATTTTCTAGAAAATTGCCGGGTAAAAACTATTCAGAGCACGTGATTGCAGCTAATATAGATTATGTAGTCTTCTTCTTATCTGCATTCGACCCTGCATATAATAAAAAGCTTATAGATAGATTATTAATTGGCGCCGAAATAGGTTTAGTAAAACCAATTATATGTATTAACAAAATTGATCTGGCTTCTTCAACCAAAGAGATAGCTAAAGATTTGGAAGTATATGATAAATTAAATATTCCAACATTCTTAATTTCGGTAAATCAGAATAAAGGAATTAAGCCATTAAAAAAGATGATTCAAGATAAAACTACTTTGATATTTGGGCCTTCAGGAGTTGGAAAATCGAGCTTTATTAATTTAATTCTAAAAAATGATTTGCAAAAAGTTAGCGAAGTAAGCGAAAAAACAGGTAAAGGGCTACATACTACAAGCTTTGTTAAATTAATACATTGCGAAAAAAATACGACGATTATAGATTCGCCAGGAATAAGAGAATTTGGATTGTGGGATATGGATAAATTAAATCTATGCTTTCATTTTCATGATTTTGATAAATACTACCCCGAATGCAAATTCAAACCATGCACTCATATACACGAACCTAATTGTGCTGTTATCAATGCTGTTGAAAATGGAGAAATTGATTTGGAGAGATACCAAAGCTATATTAATATTTACGAAACAATAGATGATGATATTTATTTCTAAAAATTTTAAAAAAATTAAAATTATCATAAATATGTTTGTTTATTTCAGAATTTATTCGTAATATTGCCAATATAATGAATGATAAAAATCAAAATTTGTGAAAAAATACCAACATATATTAATATTAATCTCAATACTTGCTCTTAATGCTTGTCAAGAACTTGTTTCTCCAGATTTGACACAAAAAAGCTACAAAGTTAAATCAGAAACTAAGTGGAGGATTAATATTAATAACGGTCAAAAAATTTCAAAAGTCCATTATGCAGAATACGATATAAACGGTAAAACTACTATAGATGAAGAATATAACGAAATCGGTAATATATATTCTCGCTCCGAATACTTACATACTTCCGATAGTAGCAAAGAAAAAATCCAAATATTTAATAATTCAGGTGTAATTATAAGCCAATCAATTTCCATATATAACTACGATTATTTCGGAAGAGTATCCAGAAAAGTAACTTACAATGATAATGGAAAAATCATTTCCATTGCAAACTATTCTTACGACCTAAATGGAAATGTAATTACAAAAATTGAAGAAGATCAAAAAATAGGTAAATTCCAAACTAATTTTTCCTATTCTTACAATAATCAAGGTAATTTAATAGAAAGAATTATTATAAATGAAGGTAAAACTCAGTCAAGAGATTCAATAGTGTATGAGCCGAATAGCAAAGAATTAGTTATTTATAATTTCGATAAAAACAACTCAATTACAAGCCTCGAAGTGATGAAATACAACAATGAAGGATTAGTAACAGAGCAACTGATTTACGATAAAAATAATATTCTTCAAGAAAAATATTCTATCGAATATACATTCTATACCACTAATTAAACTTTAACGCCTTCAATATTTCAGTTCTTACAGAAATATAAGCTGGCAGTACTGAGACTGCAGTTCCCAAAAGCAATGTAGAAACAATTACAAATAAGAAATTATAATAATTAAAAGATACTGGTAAAGAATCAATATAATAGATATTACCATCTAATTTAATTAAATCATAATTATACTGTAAATATAAAAAAGAAATAGATAAAAAACTACCTATCACAGTGCCTATCATTGATATCTTAAAACCCTTAAATAAAATTAATTTTAATAATTGGCTACGAGTAATACCTAATGCCCTAAGAATACCAATCGATTTTATCTTCTCTAATATCAGAACTAATAGAGTAGTTATTATATTCAGAGTTGCTACCAAAGTAATAGACCCTAAAATAATAGGAATAGGCTGTTTCTGTAATTCAATCCAAGAAAAAATCTGTTGATTCATATCAAATATTGTAAAAGCATAAAATGGATAATTTAGATAACTTTCTATCTTATTTACCAAAGATGGTGCAAGATATGGATCTTTTAAATATATTTGAATAGAATTAGCTTCAGATACATCTCTATTAGCTAATTTAGCTACACTTGCAAAATTAGCAAAAGCAAGTAAATCATCATATTGAGTCATTCCACTATGATATAAACATTTGATTTTAAATTTAGCCACTTTAAAATCTTTAAAAATACCATTAGATAAAATAGGAGTAAATACTATAAGATTATTATTTACCTTCAAATTTAGCTTATTTGCTAAAGACTGGCTGATAATAATACCATTACTACCAATACTATCAAACACGAATTGCTTATCACTAATAAAATCTCTTAATATATTATAAGATTGATGATTAATTGCCCTAATAGAAACACTCGAAACTTCATTACCTGATTTTATCATACCCTCCGAAGAAAGTCCCTGTATCATTGTAGAAGAATCTGGTAGAATTGAGCTTAAATTTTGAATTTTTTGATTATAAAAATTAAAATATGAATTATCTATTATACTTATATTAATATGAGAAGAAAATTTCATCGAAAAATCCCTCAATTTAGTATCAAAGCCCTCCAAAATAGATAGAGATAATATCAAAGCAATAGTGCCCAAAGCTATACTCAAAATAGCTACAATCTCTGTAAACTGATTAAAAGTAAATTTTTCAGAATTTACAAACTTATGTAAAAATGGTTTAGTATCCATCATTACTTTAAAATTTCTCTTGCTATTACCAAATGTTGAATTTCTGAAGTCCCTTCATATATTTCAGTAACTTTAGCATCTCTCATCATACGCTCTACTTGATATTCACGTACATAGCCATAACCACCATGAATCTGAACAGCCTCACGCGTTACTTCATTAGCTATTGTCGAAGCAAATAATTTAGCCTCAGATGCTTCTCTAATATGATCTTTTCCATTATCCTTAAGCCATGCAGCTTTTAAAACCAACAACCTCGCGGCATTTATTTTTAAACTCATTTGTGCCAATTTAGCTTGTATCAATTGATGCTCACTTATCAATTTACCCATAGTTTTGCGTTCTTTAGAATACTTTAAAGCTAATTCGAATGCGCCTTGCGCTATCCCAACAGCTTGTGATGCAATACCAATTCGTCCTCCATTTAAGCCATTCATAGCTATATAAAAGCCATCACCAAGACTACCAATCATATCTTCATCTTTTACTTCTACATTAGTTAACCCTATCGAAGTAGTATCGCTCGATCTCATTCCCATTTTATCCTCCTTAGCACCAGGTACAAACCCAGGTGTTCCTTTCTCAACAACAAAACAAGTAAAACCCTTATGCTTAATTTCAGGATTAGTTTGAGCAAAAACTACATAAACATCAGCATTCTTACCCATAGATATCCAATTCTTAGTGCCATTGAGTATCCATTTATCACCAATCTTAGTAGCTGTAGTAGTTATACCACGAGCATCAGATCCTGCCTCTGGCTCACTTAAACAATAAGCACCAATAAATTCACCCACAGCCAATCTACTGAGATACTTCTCTTTCAAATAATTGGACGCATACTTTTCAAAAATCCAATCAATTAATGAATTTTGGACTGAAGTAACTATACCAATAGAAGCATCTATCTTAGCTATTTCTTCCAAAGCCATTACATAGCTTATGGTATCAAGCCCTGCACCACCCCAGTCAGGAGATACCATCATACCCATAAATCCCAATTCACCCATTTTCTTAATAATATCATAAGGGTATTCAGCTTTAATATCGCGATCTACCACCGTTGGCAAAATCTCTTCTTTTGCAAATTTCCTAGCCATATCTTGAATCTGTAACTGCGATTCACTATATTCAAAACTTATCATTATACTCTTCCATTAAAAAAATAATAAATAAAAATAACTATTTTTTTTATTATTAATGTAACTTTTTGTAATATAATTAGTCATATATTTCGTAATTTTGAATATTAAGTATGTTTTAAAAAATTTAAGGAATTAATTTTATGAAGAAATTCATTTCATTATTCGTAACATTTATTTTTTCATTTGGACTAATGTTTGGAGGTCCAATACTTGAGATAGAAGGTGGTAACACTTACGATTGGGGCAATACTAAGCCAGAGCAAGCTCCACTCAAAGCTGATATTAAGCTTTGGAACAAAGGAGATGAAGTATTACAAATTAAAAATGTAAAACCGGGCTGTGGATGTACTACCGCACCACTCGATACCAATATGGTAGCACCTGGCAAATATGCTACACTCAAAGTATCTTTAAACTCAGGCTCTTACAGTGGCGCTGTTACTAAGTCAATCTCTATTTTTACTAATGAAGAAAAAGATGACCACAAATTATTGTTTATTAAAACAAATGTAGTTAGGCCATTAGCAGTTTTTCCTACCTATATTACCTTTAATAAAGCAATAGTAGGCCAAGAATCAGAAGCAAGCGTTTTGCTTACTAATAATACCAAAGGAGATATCAAAATCAATAAAGTTACTATTAGTAATTCTGAAATTAAATCTAATATAAAAGAAGGCCAAATTATTAAAGCTAATGAACAAACAAAATTAGAATTTAAAGTGATACCCGACAAAGTAGGGCGATTAGATTTTAATGTTAAAATTGATACCGATAATAAAGAAGCACCAACATTAGATCTTAGAGGTTGGGGTAATGTTATTGACGGTGGTAAAAAATAATATAACTCTGAAAATTCAAATTGGGCTCTTTATTATACAAGATAAAAACTTGATAGTATGAAGCCCAATTTTTTTTAAATAATCATAAATTTAATAACCCAATTCTCTAATTTTAAAGAATAAATTTATCATTAATTTGTCTTAATATATTGTCAATATATCAGATAAAGTTTTTGAAGGATATAGTTATGCTCGATATCAAAGAATTAAATGAAAAAATTCAAAAAGAAAGCGCATTCGTCGATCTATTAATGATGGAGATAGGAAAAGTTATCGTTGGCCAGAAATATATGGTCGAACGATTACTAATCGGTCTGCTATCTAATGGTCATGTACTATTAGAAGGCATACCCGGATTAGCTAAAACACTTGCTATCAAAACATTAGCATCGGCAATTGATACCAAATTTAATAGAATTCAATTTACACCAGACTTATTACCAGCAGATTTGACTGGTACAATGATTTACAACCAGAAACAAGAAGAATTTACAGTAAGAAAGGGCCCAATATTTGCCAACTTCATTCTTGCAGATGAGATTAACCGTGCACCAGCAAAAGTCCAATCTGCATTGTTAGAAGCAATGCAAGAGAGACAAATCACTATTGGTAATAATACTTACAAATTAGACGAACCATTCTTAGTATTAGCTACTCAAAATCCAATTGAGCAAGAAGGCACATACCCACTACCAGAAGCTCAAATAGATAGATTTATACTAAAATTAAAAATATCATACCCGACACGAGACGAAGAAAAAGGTATTTTGAGACAAAATATTGCTCACGAATTTCCTAAAGTAGAAAAAGTAATTGATCCAAAAATAATCTTAAATGCTCGAGACTTAGTAAAAGATGTATATATGGACGAAAAAATCGAGCAATATATCTTAGACATCATATTTGCTACAAGATACCCACAAGACTATGGATTAGGAAAATTAAAACAATTAATTAGCTTTGGTGCTTCGCCAAGGGGCTCTATCAACTTAGCACTAGCTGCCAAATCATATTCTTTTATCAAAAGAAGAGGATATGTAATACCCGAAGATATTAGAGCTATATGTACCGATGTATTGAGACATAGAATAGGAATTACATACGAAGCAGAAGCTGAAAATATTACTTCTGAAGATATTGTTAATGAAATTTTAAATACTGTAGAAGTTCCTTAATATAATGGATACAACCGAACTAATAAAAAAAGTAAGAAAAATTGAAATTAAAACTCGAGGCTTATCCAAACATATCTTTTCTGGTGATTACCATAGTGCCTTCAAAGGTCGAGGTATGGCTTTCAATGAAGTCCGAGAATATCAGATAGGCGATGATATCAGAAATATTGATTGGAATGTAACTGCTCGATATAATACTCCTTACGTCAAAATATTTGAAGAAGAGAGAGAGCTTACTGTGTTCCTATTAGTTGATATCTCAGGCTCTCAATTTTTTGGAACAAAAAATCAATATAAAAGTGAATTAATGACCGAGCTATGTGCCGTGATTACCTTTTCTGCTATTTTGAATAATGATAAAATTGGAATTTTGTTTTTTAGTGATAAAATTGAAAAATTTATCCCCCCAAAAAAAGGGAAAGGCCATGCTCTTAGAATAATTAGAGAACTTATCGAAATGCAGTCGTCTGGCAAAGGTACTGATATTGCTTCCGCATTGAAATATCTAAATAATGTGCTAAAAAAGAGAGCTATTGTATTTGTAATATCTGATTTCTTAGATGACAAATTTGATGAACCTCTTAGAATAGCGTCTCGCAAACACGATACAATTGCTATCCAAGTTTATGATAAATTCGAAGAAAAGCTTACAGATACGGGATTGATTCAATTCAAAGATGCCGAATCTGGAGATATAAAATGGGTAGATACTTCTAATAAGAAATTAAGACAAAATTATAATATGTGGTGGGAAACTAAGCAAAAGAATATTAACTCTATCTTTACTAAAAATAGGGTTGACGTAATTAAAATCTGCACTGATGAATCTTATATCAACCCATTACAAAATTTCTTTAAGAAAAGAGAAAGTCGAAAATAAAATTATAAGGAATCTATTATGAAAAAATTATCTATACTATTATTAACCGTATCAATATTCGTATTTTCGTTGACCTTTGCTATGATACAATTATCCAAAAGTAATAAAGTAAATAGTAATGTAACTACTCAAGAAGTGTTTTCTAAAAAAAGCCAACGCTATGCTTATGATAAATTCAAAGATCCAGCAACAGGAAAAATACCTAATAATATACGTAGTTTAGAATTAAATTTTATTCGTAATACATTCAAGTTAGATTCTAAAAAAAGTTCAAATACACTACTTGCGGATTCTAAATGGTCTAATAGAGGTCCTTTTGAAATTGGTGGTAGAACTCGTGCATTCGATTATGATATTAGAGATGAAAATATTCTAATTGCTGGAGGTGTATCATCTGGTATGTGGAAATCCACAAATGCAGGTGCTAGTTGGACCAAAACCTCTAAACCTTATCAAATTCATTCAGTATCGTGCTTAGCACAAGATAGAAGACCGGGCAAAGAAAATATATGGTACTATGGTACGGGTGAATTATTAGGTAATTCAGCATACTTATTAGGAGATGGTATTTATAAATCTACTAACAATGGAGATTCGTGGGAGCCTTTGCCTTCTACTATTTCGAATACTCCTAATTCATGGGACAAGCCTTTCGATTACATTTGGAATATAGCCGTAGATAATACAGCCCCTATCAACAAAGATATTATATATGTGGCTGCTGCATCTTATGGTATTTTCAGAACTACCGATGGCGGTACCAACTGGGCTTCTGTATTAGCTGGAAATGGTTCAGAGTTTAGCGATATTGCTATTACTTCAAAAGGCATTCTATATGCTACATTAGGCTTTAAAAGTGGGAATGGAGGGATTTACAGATCCACAGATGGACTTAAATGGACTAAAATTACACCTGATGGATTTGCAAAAAATTATAGAAGAATAGTTATTGGGATAGCACCATCAGATGAGAATCAAGTATATTTTGTAGCTGAAACCCCGGGATATGGTAAAATTACCTATGATTTTTTAGGAAAAGAAATGTATCACAGCCTTTGGAAATATACCTACAAATCTGGCGATGGATCTGGTAATGGAGGGATATGGGAAGACAGATCCGAAAATATACCTAAACCAGAACCTACTCGTGGACAGATGAATTCTCAGAGAAGTTATAATTTGGTTGTTAAAGTTAAACCCGACAATCCTAACGTAGTATTCATAGCCGCAGTGGCATTATATAGATCTAATTCGGGCTTCAAAAACAATGATTTTAAATGGATTGGTGGTACATGCCCAGATGCATCTTGCGATTATGATTATAGATACACTAATCACCATAGCGATATTCACGTACTTTTCTTCTCTCCTAATAATCCAAATATTCTATACACAGGTTCAGACGGTGGCTTGCACAAAACAATTGATGATATGTCGGATAATGTAGAGTGGATATCCTTAAATAATGGATATTTTACGACACAATTCTATAGTGTAGCTCTATCACATGGACCACAAAATTCACTCGAAGTATTAGGAGGTTTGCAAGATAATGGAACTTTATTATCACGAACAGAAAACTTAGATGATAGATGGACTAATCCCCTTAGAGCAGATGGATTTAGAAGTGCTATTTCTGATGATGGTAAATTTTATTATGCTTCTCAGAATAGTAATTGGCAACCAGAAGTACAGATTTATAGAGTTGTACAAGACAAAGATGGTATTAATACGATTCAAACACGGATAGACCCAGCTGGCGGCAAAGATTTTATATGGAATACACCATATCTATTAGATCCAAACAATGACAATATAATGTATGTAGCTGGCGGCAAAATGGTATGGCGAAATAATGACTTGTCTGCTATTCCAAATGTTTCAAATAAAGACTCCACTAATATACAATGGGATAGCTTATCCAATACTAGAATAGATTACAAAGAAGATGTATCCCCAATTGGCGAGGTAATCACAGCCTTAGGTATTTCTACAAAACCAGCTAATGTACTATATTATGGTACTAATACTGGAAATGTTTATAGAATAGACAATGCTAATATAGGTAATCCACAACCAATAAAAATAAAAGGACAAAATTTTCCAGCTGGAGCTTATGTTAGCTCGATTGCAGTAAACCCTGATGATGCATCGAAAGTTTTTGTTTCATTTAGTAATTATGCAGTAATTAGCATTTATTATTCAGAAAATGGCGGTAATCAGTGGATCCCTGTTAGTGGCAACTTAGAAGAAAACTCTAATGGTAGTGGTTCAGGACCAGCAGTGAATTGGGTATCAATATTGAAAGATAATGATAAATATATATATTTTGCTGGTACTACTGCTGGCTTATTTTCTACTGCATATTTGAATGGGCCAAATACAGTATGGCAGATGGAAGGAGCTGATGAAATTGGAAACGTCGTAATAGATATGATAGATGTAAGACACTCAGATAAATACGTAGCCATTGGAACTCATGGTATAGGTGTTTTGACTTCACATTATAGCAATCATTTGGCACTGCCAAGTGCTACCCAACTTATTGCCCCTCTTAATAGTAGCAAATTTATTCAGCCAATAGTTAACTTGTCATGGAAACTTGTTCCAGATGCAGTCTTCTACGAAGTTCAATTATCAAAAGATTCAGAATTTAAAAATGGCGTAATAATTTTAGAAGGTATCAAAACTAATAATACTACATATAATTATATTGAGCAAGGTCATATCAAATATTATTGGAGAGTTAGGACAGTCAATGCTGGAGGAGTAAGTCAATTCACTGATGTATGGAGTTTTACATCGGGAGTAGGCGCTCCTGAATTAATATATCCTGCCGCCAATGAAAACCAAATACCAATCAATGTAACATTAAAATGGAATAAGGTAGAAGGTGCTGATAAATATAGATTGCAATTCGTAAAAGGATTTAGTATTAGTGAGCCAAGCATTGATACAGTTGTCTATAATAATGAATTTGAATTAAAAAATTTAGAATATGGGAAATCTCATGTATGGAGAGTAGCTGCCATAGAAGATGAGCATGAGGGATTATTCTCTAATACTTACAGATTTGTTACCGAAAAATCTACATCGGTATCAGATTTGACAATAGGATTTAATGCTCAATTATATCCAAATCCAATAAATATGAACTCAAGATTAATACTTGATATAACTAAAACAGATTATACCGAAATCAAAATATATGATTATAATGGTAGATTAATTGATATATTAAATAATAGCTATTTAAATCCGGGGAATTATTCCTTTGCAATTCCTTATCATAAACTGCTTTCTGGTAATTATATGATACACATAAGCTATGGTAAAATTCAAAAATTGATTAAGTTTAACTATCAAAAATAAATATAATGAGAATCTTAAAGTTATTAATATTATTTTTTATTAGCTTTGCTATTTTCGCAAAAGCGCAAGATGTAACTAGCAAACTCAAACTCGATACTAATAATGTATTGATAGGAGAGAGAGTAATAATTGATTTGGAAGTCAAATCTGCCAAAGGGTATCATATTATTTGGCCACAATTTGCTGATACACTTGGTAAACTTGAAATAATCAAAAGACATAATATTGATACATTGCTTAAAGATAATAATATATTATTATCTCAAAAATTAGAAATTACTTCGTTCGATAGCGGTACTTTTGTTTTAGAACCCTTTACATTTGTCTACGAAAAATCTGGTACTAGTAATTTACTAACTACTAGTACCGAACCATTCTCTATTACATTTAATACTATTAATGTAGATACCTCCGCGAGTATCAAAGACATCAAAAGCCCTATCGAATTTCCAATGACTTTTGATGAAATTGTGCCTTATATTATTTATACATTAATTGCTATAGCCATAATAATAATTGCTGTAGTATTATTCAAAAGATATAAAAATAAACCAAAAGAAGAAATAATAAGATATGATGCTTCGATACCAGCAGATCTGGAAGCTATTGAAGCACTCAAAAATTTGGAAAATCAAAAACTATGGCAAAGTTCTCATTATAAAGAATACTATACCAAGTTGACAGATATATTGAGGACTTTTGTACATCGTAGATATCAAGTTAATTCTTTTGAAATGACAAGCGACGAAATAATGAGAGAATTAGAAAGTAAAGAAGTGCCATTAGACGCATTTAATATGCTAAAAGGAATATTTCAATTAGCTGATTTAGCTAAATTTGCTAAAATGGAGCCTATTGCAAATGATAATACTAATTCATTAGAAAATGCCTACAAATTTATCAATATTACTAAGGAAATGATAGAAAAAATTGAACTAAATAATATCGGAGATATTAAATAAAATGAAATATCACTTTGCAAACCCCGAATTTTTCTATCTATTAGTATTAATTCCAGTATTTATTCTAATATATGTAATTAAAAGGAAAAGATTAAAACCAACCCTTAATATTTCTTCTTTTGAAGGCTTCCTCAAATCTAAACCGTCTATCAAGCAAAGATTGAGATATTTGTGGTTTATACTTAGAATGATAGCATTTATAGCTTTTATTGTAGCATTAGCTAGACCACAAACTACTTCTCAAAAAGAAACAGTATCTACAGAAGGAATAGATATTGTGTTAGCTATAGACGTATCCACATCTATGCTTGCCGAAGATTTGAAGCCTAATAGAATAGAAGCCGCAAAAAGTACAGCTATAGATTTTATTAAACGTAGGGAAAATGATAGAATAGGCTTAGTTATATTTTCTGGTGAGAGTTTTACCCAATGCCCTATTACAATTGATCACCAAGTACTAATCAATCTGTTTGATAATATCAAATCTGGTATGATAGAAGATGGTACTGCCATAGGAAATGGGCTTGCTACTTCTGTATCGAGACTCAAAGATAGCAAGTCAAAAAGTAAAGTGATTATCTTACTAACCGATGGGGTTAATAATATGGGAGCAATAGCACCTATCACTGCCGCAGAAATAGCAAAGTCTTTTGGTATAAGAGTATATACTATTGGTGTCGGTACCAAAGGATCTGCTCCATATCCTATCAAAACACCTTTCGGTGTTCAATATAGAAATGTTGAAGTTGAAATAGATGAACAATTATTAAAAAATATATCCCAGATGACTAATGGCGAATATTTTAGAGCTACTAATAACAAAAATTTAGAAAGAATCTATAATGAGATAGACCAATTAGAAAAAACTAAAACAGAAGTAGCGACCTTTAAGAAAAATAAAGATGAATACTTCCCATTAGCACTCATTGGGTTTGGACTAATATTTATAGAATTATTGCTCAAATATATATTTATTAAAACTTTGCCATAATGGTATTACCAAAAGAATTATTAAATAGATATTACCTACTAAAACCTGATATAGAACAAAAAATATTAGAATTTTGCTCTATTCATCAAGATCAATATTTCTACGAATTATGCTTCTGTATCTGTACACCACAGTCCAAAGCTAGTGCCGCATTAAAAGTGCAACATCAGCTCGAGAAATTAAATTTCAAGAATAATAATTTCGATCCAATTGATATCTTATCTAACAAACACAATTATATCAGGTTTCATAATCAAAAATCACTAAGATTAATTCAATTAAAATTAAAATATCCTATAATTGAAGCAATAATACTAAACAATTGGGATAATTATTCTAAAAGAAATTGGCTAGCAGAAAATATCAAAGGTATTGGTTACAAAGAAGCATCTCACTTTTTAAGAAATATTGGATACAGTAATTTAGCAATTTTAGATAGACATATTCTGAAAAATCTCGTAAAATGTAGAGTATTTGATAATATCCCTAAAATTAATACTAAATCGAGATATATGGATATTGAACAACAATTTATAAATTTCGCTAATCACTGCAAAATACCTATGGATCATTTAGACCTATTATTTTGGAGCCAAGAAGCTGGTACTATTATTAAATAAAAACTCTGACCTGACTATCCATAATGTGATAAAATAATGTTTTTAAATTCAGAAGGATTGTGTAACCAAGGAATATGACCACTCTGAGGTATAGTTATTATATTAGCAGTCGGATATCTGTCTTTTACATAATTCATACTATATTGATAAATATCATCATTGCCATAAGTAATAGTAATTTTAAAATTTGGATTAGTACATTTTTTAAGTAGTTGATATTTTTTAACTTCTCTAATAGTAGCATTAATAGCAGTTGCTGTTAAATGCTCAAAATTAAAGTTACTAATTATACCAAAATCTTTATTTAGATTCTTCTCAATTTGGTGGTTTAATCTTATATATGCCTTATCATTCCCTAATTTTCCCATAATGAAATTGATTATCATCAAAAATGATTCTAAAAGCGTACATTTTGAAATATGATACTTAAAGTTCTCTTTTTCTACTTTATCCCACTCAATATTAGTACCTGAGCTTGGTGATCATAAAAAAATACTTAATAAATTCTCTGGAAATTTGTCTGCATATAACTGAGCATACAATCCGCCCCAAGAGTAACCCCATAAATGAAAAGTATCCAATTTGTAAAACTTCCTAATTAATTCAATATCATCTATATAAGCATCCATAGAGTAATCTCCATTGTAGCATGGTGAATACTCTGTGCCTCTCTGATGGAATGTAATTATTTGGTAATTATCTTTTAGTAAGTCTACAATTTCGGTAAATTCAAATGGAAGAGCTGGACCACCGTGCAACAAAATAATTGATTCTTTATTAGAATTCGAATAAATCTTTGTATATAATTTGTTGTTCTCAGATTCTATTATATTTATCATTTTGTTCTCCAAAAGTAAAATAATTAATTATTAAGAGACTAAAAATCAATTGAGTAATATAATAAAAATATTCTAATAACTTAAAATTTAATTTTATAAATATATTTATTAAATATTAGTTTGACTAATTTAATATTTATAAATTGTATTCAAATTAAGTTAGCGGCTACTCTATATAATATGCTTCCATTCGCTTCAGCTGTGCTTGACGTCTGTGCTTCAACTTATTCTTTTTCAAAATAATATCCTTAAAAATCCTAATTATATCAAAAAAACTACTATAATTATAATGAGGTATCTTCATATCATTGCAATATCTTGCTAAGTTTTTCTTTGCAAAAATAATATCAGAATATTCTGCTGGACAGAAATCTGAATACCCATCACCTATATATACTACAAAATCATCATCAGATATATTTTTAAGAACAGAATTGCGCTTACAAGAAGCAGAAAAACAAGAGCAAGACTCCGAAGCCCCCGGAAAGATTGGCTTTACTCCCTTGCTGAACTCTAAATAGTTAGAACTAAATTCAATAAAATCTAAGCCTTCCCTTTCTAATATAGGTTGTATATAATTCGAAAAACCATCACTAACAATTTTGATATTAATATGATGAACTTTACAAAATTGAACAAATTGAATAAAATATGCATCTATTTCGATAGAACTAGCATAATCATTGATTATATCATTGCTAAAATTTTCTGGCAAACTATTACACAATAATAGCCAATACTTACGGATATCAATCTCTTTATTTAATAATTGGCTATGATATGGTTCGAAACTACCATATTTAATAAATAATTCATCGCCAACATCTTTTAATGTAATTGTTCCATCAAAATCACAAAAAACGTATATTTGCTTTTTAGTATAATCCATATCTTTAAAAATCAAATTAAAATAATTTCAAAAATATAAAATTAAAGCGATATATATAAATAGGAGCAAAAAGATGAACGAATTAGGGAAAAGAAGTTTAATAGCATTAATAGGGATACCTATACTAATATATGTAATATATGCTGGTGGCATTATTTTTAATTTAGCAATAATAATTATATCCACAATCTCGCTATGGGAATATTACGATATTTCTAAAAAGAAATCAGCAAAACCACTCAATTATTGGGGGCTTACCTACAATATCTTATTATTAGGCTCAATATCTCTATATAATAATATCTCCAATATCAATTTAATATTAGTATTATTGGCATTAATATTTTTAATTGGGAACTATACTATCCAGTTGTTTAGCCAAGAAAATGAAAATTCAATATTAAATATATCTACTACCATAGGAGGTGTGGGCTATATCACTTTATTTTTTCTATGTTTGCTCATTATTAGAGAATTTAACACTTTCTTTAATTCAGAATTATCTTTTGATCCTGCATTTCTTGTTTATTCATTTATTATATCAATATGGATCTGCGATACATCAGCATATTTTATAGGCTCTAAATTTGGAAAAAATAAGCTATACAAGGCAGTAAGCCCCAAAAAAAGCTGGGAGGGAGCAATTGCGGGCTTTATAGGTTCTATTATATCTATGATTGTTTTTAATTTAATAACTAATAATTTTAGTTTATCACATTCTATTATATTAGGAATTATAGTAGGTATTGGTGGCCAAATTGGTGATTTAGTAGAGTCTCGAATAAAAAGAGATGTCAATGTGAAAGATAGCTCATCTATTTTGCCCGGCCATGGTGGTTTTTTGGATAGATTTGATAGTATAATATTTGTATCACCATTAATATTAATATACTTAATTGTATTACAAATTATTAAATAATTAAATTACTTCTATCTTTATAAACTTTTGACCAATTGATTAAATTACTAATAGCATTCAATCGTTTTTAATAATTTGAAATGGATAATTATTATGATAGATTCAATATTTACTAAAATAATTAAAAGAGAAATTCCGGCTACAATTGTGTACGAAGACCACGAAATAATAGCATTCAATGATATTAACCCAATTGCACCCGTTCATATCTTGATAGTGCCCAAAAAACAAATACCCACTATAAATGATTTACAAAATGACGATGCTGAGCTAATGGGCAAATTACTGCTTAGAGCCAAAGATATTGCTTCGAAGATGAATATTAGCGACAGTGGTTACAGACTCATATTTAATTGTAATAAAGATGCTTGCCAAACCGTATTCCACATTCATTTACATTTAATTGGTGGCAAGCAAATGGGCTGGAGTGTAGAATAAATAATATGAATAATTCAGAAATAATTATAGAAGCTAAAAGAGTATTCACCGAAGAAGCTAATAGTATTAATAGAGCTATGAATAGAATTGACGACAGTTTCTACCATTCAGCTAAATTAATATCAACTGCAAATAAAGTAATATTGAGCGGGGTCGGCAAGTCTGGTCTGATAGCACGCAAAATAGCTGCTACGCTATCTTCTATTGGTTGCTCTTCAACTTTTTTGCATCCAGTAGAAGCTCTACACGGAGATATAGGAATAGTTCAAAAAGATGATGTAGCTATACTACTTTCTAAAAGTGGGACAACAGAAGAATTAAACAAACTAATTCCTTATCTTAAATTAAGAGGTGCCAAAATTATTTCGATCTTAGGAAATATTAATTCTACTATTGCAGAATATTCAGATATAGCTTTAGATGCCTCTGTAGATAGAGAAGCTTGCCCATTTAATTTAGCTCCTACTACAAGTTCTACACTTGCACTAGTTTTTGGCGATGCACTAGCAATGTCTGTAATGAAAATCAAAAATACAACCTTAGAAGATTTTTCTCGATTACACCCACTTGGTTTGATTGGGAGAAGTATTACAGTCAAAGTAGCAGATATAATGCATAAAGGAAATAATATACCCCTAATTGCACCAGAAGCCAAATTTAAAGATGCTATAATAGAAATTAGCAAAAAGAATCTGGGCTGCGTATGTGTAAAATCCCCTCACAATGAGTTAATAGGTATTATTACAGATGGAGATGTGCGAAGAGTATTACAAAAATCGGATAATATAAACAATATTAGTGTAAAAGAAATTATGACTAAAAATCCTATTAAAATATTGCCAGAAGCATATCTACAAGAAGCCATTGCGATTATGGAAAATAGAGATAGCGAAATTAGCGTATTGCCCGTAACAGATAATAATAATATCATTATTGGAATTATTCGACTGCATGATATAGTAAGATCTGGCACTTAGTAGAGTATTACTAAATTATTAGTAGTTTAATCAATTAAGCTAATATTAAATCAAAATTTAGACTAATTGTTAATCTTCGGCTAATTGTTTTAAATTATTACCGTCAAGTCTATATATGAGCCATTCGTCAAGTGCTTTAGCACCCAAATGCTCATAAAATTTGCGAGCAGGGTTCCAATTCAATACACTCCATTCTAATCTACCACAGTCTTTTTCTACAGCAATTTTGGCAATTTCTTTTAAAAGCATTTTGCCAATTCCTAAATTCCTAAAATCACTTTTAATGTAAATATCTTCTAAATAAATACCCAGTTTACCTACAAATGTAGAGAAATTATGAAAAAATAAAGTAAACCCCACAGGAATATTATCATAATATGCTATCAAAACATAAATCAACTTATCTTTATGAAAAATATATTTTATTAAATCATCTTCAGTAGCAACAACTGAATCGGATAATTCTTCATATTCAGCTAATTCTTTAATAAGAGATAGAATTATAGGAACATCATCTGGTTCGGCTAATTTAATATTAATCATAATCCCCTCAGTTTTTCATTAGCCCATTTGAAAACCTTTAGATATTCTAAGGCAGTTTTTGATGATGAATAATTACAGTTCATAGCGTTTTTGCGAATTATATTCCAATGAGGATCTTTATGATAGACATTCAAAGCTCTCCGAATAGCAAAAGCCAGATCATCAGCATTATATTGCCAAAATAAAAATCCATAACCCTCGGCAGTCTCCATATTATACTCTTGTACAGTATCAGCTAATCCACCAGTCATACGCACAATAGGTATAGTACCATAGCTAAGAGCATACATTTGAGTAAGCCCACAAGGCTCAAATCTAGAAGGTACTAATAAATAATCAATCCCAGCAAATATTTTGTGAGATAGGTCATTGCGGTAGCCAATAGTTATGAGTGCATTCTTGGGATATTTCCATTTCAAATAATTAAAATAATCTACATACCTACTCTCACCAGTACCCAACAATATAAATCTAATTTGATTGTTAGCTAAATAATCCTCTAATTTATTCATTAAAAGATCGATTCCCTTTTGCTCAGCCAGACGCGATACCATACCGAGTAAAGGTAAATCTTGATCATCATCTTTCGAAATTCCAAAACTTTCAAGCAACTTAATTTTATTAATATTTTTGTTGTCAATGGAATTCAAATCATAATTATGATATATCAATTTATCAGAATATGGGTGCCATTCATCATAATATACACCATTTAGAATACCTATCAAATCTGCTCCTCTCAGATTCAATATATCTTGCAATCCCTCTGAATAATATGGATATCTAATTTCTTTAGAATATGTAGGGCTCACAGTAGTGATTTTATCTGCAAACATAATACCCGTTTTCATAGCATTTACCGACCCATTATGCTCAAACCAAGAGCCATGGTAGAACTCCTTCATACCAAAACCAGAATAATCCATAGCAGTATAAGGGTTGAACTTGCCTTGATACGCTAAATTGTGAATAGTGTAAACACCAGCACAATTAGCAAAAATTGGTTCGTTACTATAATGAGATTTTAGAAAAGCCATAGTAAATGCAGTATGAAAATCATGAGCATTAATGATATCAGGAGCAAAATTAAGAGCTTTTGCAGTTTCCATTACAGCTCTGCTAAAAAAAATAAACCTTCTATCATTATCTTGATATTCGTGAGGGTCGCCATAGATCGCATTTCTATCGAAATAGATATTATGCTCTATGAGATAAATTGGTACTTCAGAATTAGGTAATTTGCCCTCCCAAACACGTGCATATTCTGTCCAATAGCTCATAGGTACAATTAATGTAATATCAGTAGGAGTAATACCATATTTGAAAGTATCTATAAAACCATACTTCGGCATTATCACTATTGGGTTTTGTCCATACTTATGCCATTCCTTGGGTAGAGATCCAGTAATATCTGCTAATCCTCCTGCCTTTGCAAATGGAGCTACTTCTGCTGATGCTACTAAAATATTCATCGTACTAGTCTAATTCATAATTATTCAGTATAAATAAAATAATTCGGAAAAATCTTAATAAATTTATTCTTATCAACCTTTTCTTCAAAAAGACCGAAAACACTCGATCCACTTCCCGACATAAGAGCAAAAAATGAGCCATTATTATACAATTCAGATTTAATTCTTTTTACCTC
>JBDHXE010000004.1:0-39880 GCA_039810525.1 Chlorobiota bacterium
GAGCATCTGCTACTTGTTCTTTTATTGTAAAGTAATATACTTGCGACCATTGTGATTTGCCTTCGCTATTTTTTGCTCTTACTCTCCAGTAGTATGTTGTTTTTTCTTTAAATGCTTCTCCTGCAAATGTCATTGTATTTATAGTTAGATCTCTATTATATTTAAATAATGTTGCAAAATTAGAGTCCAAGGATACTTCAATTTCGTAGTTTATTGCATCTTCAACATTATTCCAAGTGAAAATAGGATATAAGCTTTCTTCTATCGAAGCATTTTCTGGTGAAATTAATTGAGGAGTATTAATTATAGTCTTAAATTGTTGAACAGAAGACCAATCACCGAGACATGATCCAGTTCTTACTCTTACACTCCAAAAATAGCTTGAATTATTATCTGGTACTTGTATTGGCAAATAATTGGTATCTAATAGTGTAGTATCTATTATTAAGTGTTTCAAATCTTTGTCTGATGCTAATTTTACATCGTAATAAGTATTCGCTCCAAAATTTTCCCATGATAATGTAAGACTTTTTACTGTTCCTACTGAATTGTTGGCAGGTACGAATGTTGAAGGCGGTCTTTGAGTAGTATAAAATGTATATATATTAGACCATAGTCCTATATTTTTTGAATCTTCACCTCTTACTCTCCAATAGTATTTGCTCAAGGATTTATCTAATTGTACAGTTGATTGAATTTCATTAATATTTTTTACTTGATTTACATTTTCTACAAAATTACTATCTGAAGTTACTTCTAAAGTATATTGTGTAGCACCTGGTATTACTGTCCATTTAATAATGTTATTACTCATAGATACGCATGATTCTTCATTTAGAGGTAAGGTAGGGGTTGGCTTGTTATATGGAGTTCTAATTTTGAACGGCAGAGACCAATATGAATAACAATCATTTACATAACTACGTACTCTCCAATAGAATAAAGAATCGTAATTGGATTCTAAATTAATTTGATAGCTTGTATCGGCAGTTGATGCTTGGGTATAAAATGTTTCGAAAGTTGGGCTATCTGATACTTGAATATCGTAAGTGCTGGCATCTGGATTATTTGACCAAATCAAAGTTGTTTTGAAGGGTGAAGTTGCGAATATATCAGCACCTTTTGCGCCATTAATTGGACTCAATAGAGTTGGGCTGCTTTGTTTAGTTGTAAAAGACCAAACATCTGACCAGTCTGTTAAACATAAGCCTTTTTTAGCTGCTACTCTCCAATACATTGTTTTATTGAAGTAAGGAATTTTGACAGAAGCGACTGTATCAATTAAATTATCTTTTTGGTAATATATATTACTAAATAAAGAATCTTCAGATATTTGAAGTGTATAAAATTCTGCATCAGCCTTTCGCCATAGGAACTGTGCGTTGGTATCTACGCAAACTGTTTCGTTTGGAATAGAAACCAATAATACTGGTGGTTTTTTAGTTTTGAAAACCCATTCAGAAGATTTCCCTTCTGTGCCACCGGGATATACAGAATAAACTCTCCAAAAGTATTTTTTTTGCCAATCATTTAGAATTACGTCTAAGTTTGTAATTGTAATATTAGCTTGCGAAATAACTAATCTTTGAAAATTAACGGTATCAGATATTTCTACTCTGTAAGAAATAGCATTTGGCACTGGTTCCCATTTCAATGTTAAAAATCTAGATTGACAGCTGTCAAGATTTTGCGGCGATAGTAAAGTAGGTGGTACTTGTGCATTTGACGTTTGCCACCCTAATAATATCGCAAATAAAATTGAAATTAATAATTTCATTTTCATTATATACTCCAATAATTTAATTTTATAATCTATTCAATTTCAAAAAATAACTTAATTAGAACGTAATTAATGAATTAATATTTATAAATAGCTAACCATTCTTTGTACAAATCTACTAATTCGCTTAATATCATAGATGTAGCTCCCCATAAAGGTACTTTTGGGTGTACATCCCAATATGGCGTATCTACCTTGTACCCATCTATATCTATGTAAGTTCTTTTTACATTATTGTCATTTGCTAAATTATGCAAATCTATAGTAAATATTTCTTCTACTTCATCAGGATTAGCTTTGGGTATTTCTAATTTGTCTTTAGATGCAATAATAGGAGTAATAATGCTATTAGATGGTGGTACGTATAGGTCAGATAATTGTCCTATTATTTGTCCTTCATCAATAGATATGGCGGTTTCTTCGTATGTTTCTCTTATAGCGGCGTCTATATTACTCTCACCTATTTCATTTCTACCACCTGGAAAACTAATTTGGTGATTATGATGTCTGAGTTTACTACTTCTTAAGGTAAGTAATACACTAAGAGAATAATTTCCAATTAAAAGTATCAATACAGAGCTATTTTTGGCGTTGGGTGATGGGTTAAATTTTCTAAATAAGTGATTGTCAACTTTCATAGCCATTTTAATATGAGAACTTATGCCCGGAAGTTCGTTTTGCAGTCTTTTGTTTAAAAATTCTATATAGCCAAAATTATGAAAGTTCATTAAAAACACATAAAAGTTAAAAAATTATCAATATATTTAAAAAATTCTATTAAATTGCATATTTTTAAATTATTAAACGAAAATAATTTAAACATAATTTAGTTTTAACCCTTTTTTTAATTAAAAAGAGTATAAATTTGTCTGATATTAGTTTATATCAAAAAATTTATGAAATTGTTAATGAAATACCATACGGTATGGTATGTACTTACGGTGCTATTGCCCAAAAGATTGGCTTACGCTCTTCTGCTAGAATGGTAGGATATGCTCTCCATGCAGATAAGCGAAATTTTACTGCTCCTTATCATAGAGTAGTAAATAGAAATGGAGAGTTAACAGGCAAAAATGCTTTTCCCGGAGATGATACTATGAGAAAATTACTTGAATCTGAAGGGATTGAGTTTGTAGGCGATAGAGTGAATATGAAAAAGCACTTATGGCTACCGTAAATAGTTTTTGTAACTTATATAATTGGAGTGATTTAGGTGGATCTATTTCAAAAATGTTATGAATTTACTCGCGCTGACGATGTAAAAAAATTAGGGCTTTATCCATATTTTCATCAAATTGAAGAGAACGAAGGACCAGTTGTTACCGTAGAAGGTAGGAAAATGATTATGGCTGGTTCTAATAATTATCTTGGCTTGACAGCAAATGAATATGTAAAAGAAGCGGCTATCAAATCTATTGATAAATATGGGACTGGATGCTCTGGTTCGAGATACTTGACAGGCACACTCGATCTTCATATTGAATTAGAAAAAAGATTAGCAAAATTTTTGAACTTTGAATCTGTTTTGTTGTTTAGTACTGGTTACCAAACTGCCTTAGGGGTACTTTCTGCTATTGCCCAAAAAGGTGATTATATTATTTCAGACAAAGAAAATCATGCTTGTATTGTAAATGGAGCTATGCTTGCTAAAGGAGCTTTTGCTGAATTTAAAAGATATAAGCACAATGATATGGAGGACTTGGAAAAAGTTTTACAAAGTATTCCCGAAAAGGCGGGTAAATTAGTAGTATCTGATGGTGTATTTTCAGTAACTGGCGAAATTGTAAATTTACCTGAAATGCTAAAAGTAGCTCACAAATATGGAGCAAGAGTGATGGTAGATGACGCTCATGCAGTTGGCGTAATTGGAAAAGGAGGGCGTGGCACTGCTTCTCATTATGGTTTAGAAAAAGAAACAGATATGGTAATTGGCACTTTTTCTAAAACTTTTGCTTCTCTTGGTGGGTTTGTGGCTGGTCCTGAGCGTGTAATTAATTATCTTAAACATATATCACCAGCTATTATTTTTAGCGCTAGCCCTACACCTGCTTCTTGTGCTGCTGCGTTGGCTGCTCTCGATATTTTAGAAAAGCACCCTGAGTTGGTTGATCAATTATTAGCTAATGCAAGATACGCTAGTGAAGGTTTTATTAAAGAAGGGTATACTGTAATTCCGAGCCAAACTGGTATAGTACCTGTTATTGTGGGCGATGTAGACAAAGCATTTCTAACTTGGCGAAAATTATACGATAGAGGGGTATTTGTAAATGCGTTTATACCACCAGGAGTGCCTCCTAATATGAGTATGATGAGAACAAGTTATATGGCTACTCACAAGAAAGAACACCTTGATGAAATTATCTTTCATTTCGGTGAAGTTGGCAAAGAATTAGGATTAATTTAGATTAATACCTGATAATGGTAAACTATATGTCCAATCAATATAATTTATAATATTTAATTGATTGGATATTTGTTTTAGAATATATAATTTAGTGTATTGTCATCTAATTGAATGTTTTATCAATAATTAGATTATATATGAACTGTGTAATAATTGATATATATTTGTTCTCCGTTATGGATTAATTGTTTTATAGAAGTAATTTTGATACATATTAATGAAAAATATGAGAATAATATTTAATTTGAATTTTGTTTTATTAATTCTTGCGTTGTTTGCTTGCAATAATGAGAGCAAAGAGACCAAAATTGATAATACTACTAATAGTAAGCCTATTACTAAATCTATTATTGATACTAATAAGATAATTAAATCATTAGACACATTCCCAAAAATTGAGTATAAAAGAATAATAATAAAATCGAAAGAGCATAGAAGTCAATTGTTGAAAGAATTTGCATTTGATACAGCTAATCCTTCTATTAATAAATCTGTAAGAACCATAAATAGGAAGGAATTAGGCTATATACGGGTTGGTGATACTATATTAGTTCCTGATAAATATTATGATAATATGATAGCATATTCATTATTTCCATACTTCTACCCTGCAGGTATTAATATTGATAAAATAATTTTTGTATCTAATAGATGGCAAGCATACGCTTGTTACGAAAATGGTAAATTAGTTCGTTTCGCTGCTGTAAATTCTGGTAAAGAAAAGACTCAAACTTATGCTGGTAGATATTCTCTGGTATGGAAAGATAGGTTACGTAGATCTTCGATAGATTCATCTTGGGTATTGCCATATACTTGGAATTTTCATAGATATGCTGGTTCTGCTTTTCATAAATTTGATATGCCCGGTTATCCAGCTTCGCACTCTTGTATTAGGCAGTTTATGGACGATGCTAAATGGCTATTCTCATGGGGAAAAGGTGAGAAGTATGATGAGAATAAGAAGCCTATACCATATTCTGGTACACCAGTTATTATATTGGATTATTATGATTTTTCGAGAGGTAAATTCGGTGAATGGAAATACTTGACATCGAATAAAGATAAATTGATAGATTTGCCAGATAATCCAATGCAAGTAGAAGAGGCTTTGATACCTATATCACAAATTCCTGAAGATGGAAGAGGTGGGTTGCCCAACAAAGCTCGCTATCTATATGCTGAAGATTCTTTGAGAGCAAAAGGGCATATTAGAGAAGGAGTAATAATTACAAAATCAGTCAATTTTAATAAAATTAAGAGAGAAAGAGCAGCCAAGCGTAAAAAGGACTCTTTGAATAAGGCAAAAATACATTTGGAAAATTATGAAAATATTAATTTAAATAATAATTAATGGAGTATTAATGGAAAATTCAAAAAATAATAATATAGGTTACTTATACTTGATGTTGGGTATTATTGTAGGTGCATTAATATTATCTTATGGGATTTTGAATATTAAGGGCAACGATAATAGTATTACTGTGAAAGGTTATGCCGAATTTAATGTGAAAAGTGATTTCACTGTTTGGAGAATAGTTGTAAATGCACGTTCTACTGTGCTTAGCGAAGCATTTGCTTCTATCAAAAGTGGTAAAGCAAGAGTTTATAAATTTTTGGAGGAGAATGGTATTAAAGGCGATCAGTTAGGTGAGACTTCTTTGTTTACTGAGACGATTAATAACTATGATAGAAATGATTATTCTAATGCATCTATCAAAGGCTATCAGATGAATCAATCAATCGTTGTGAATTCTAAAGATATTAATTTAGTGCAAAAGCTTTCCCTACAAATTAACGATTTATTATCCGAAGGCTATGATATTAATTCGACTCCACCTGAATTCTATATATCTGATCTTAGTAAATTTAAAATTAAAATGTTAGGTGAGGCTCTGCAAGATGCTAAGCAAAGAGCTAAAGAAATAGCTAATAGTGTTGGTAATAATATTGGTAGCCTTAAAACTGCACGTCAAGGTATTTTTCAAATTACGCCACTTAATTCTACTGAAATAAGTGATTGGGGGATTAATGATGTATCAAGTGTAGAGAAAACTATCAAATCTGTAGTTGATGCTACATTTTATATCAAATAAAAATTAGTATATATTTGCAAAATATTTACTTTTGGGGCAACGGATCTTGTCTACTCGGAATGGTAGTATCTTATACTTATCATTCCGAGTTCTCATATTAAGTTTACTATAATATTATGAATTATTTACATACTATGCACTATGATTAGACTATTTTTATATTATAACTATCTATCAATTAAAAAGTCATAATAGTAGAATATATCAAATTGAATGCTTCGTTGATATGTCTGTCTTCAGTAAATGTTTGCCCAATGTTCATTCTAATTATAATGTTGTCATTTATTTTAGTTTTGGATAGAAAAATCTTACCAGTAGCATTTAGTTTATCTACTAATTTTATATTTAATTCGTTAATATTTGCATTAGTAAGATTTGGGTCTGCTACCCAACGAAAACAAACTAAATTAGCAACTCTTGGAGCCATTATTTCAAAAATATCTTTAGGCGGTATAAGATACTGATGATCTGTAGATTGCAGTAATTTTTCAAATTTCTCTGCTAAATTAATATGATATCTTATCTTTTCTCTCAAACCATTCATTCCAAAGCCATTTATTACAAACCACATTTTTAAGGCTCTAAACCTTCTACCTAATTGAATGCCCCAGTCTTTATAATTATTAACATTATCTATATTGATTTTGAGATACTCTGGTAGTATATCAAATGTTTTGATTAAAATATCTTTATCTTTTACAAAATATGCTGAAAAGTCAAAATTGGTAAACATCCATTTGTGTGGATTGAAAACAAATGTATCACAATATTCTATTCCATCTATCCAATGTTTGTATTCGTCCAGAATAAGTGCACTACCCAAATGTGCAGCATCTATATGATGCCACATATCGTATTTATGACAGATTTTGCCAATCTCGTTAATATTATCAATAGCTGTAGTGCCAGTAGTGCCTATTGCCGAAACTACTGCCAAAGGTCTAAAACCATTTTCTATATCTGCTTTTATTTTCTTTTCTAAATCAAAATAATCCATAGAATAATCGCTATTCAACAAAATTTTGATTAAGTTATTAGAGCCAAAACCCGCAATTCGCACATCTTTTTCTATAGAAGAGTGAGCTTCATTAGAGCAGTAAATTCTGAATTTATATCTCTCATCAAACCCATTTTTGTTAATTTCAAAATTTGAATATTTTTCACGTGCTGTTAGTAGAGATACAAGTGTAGCAGTAGATGCACTATCTTGGATTACTCCCGAAAAATACTTTGGCAAGCCAATAGAATCTCGCAACCATTCCATTACGAGTTGCTCTAATTCAGTTGCAGCTGGCGAATTTTCCCATAGGAATGAATTTACACCAAGAGAAGCGGTCAGAAATTCTCCTAACAAAGAAGGAAAGCTTGAGTTTGCGTTAAAATATGCAAAAAAGTTTGGACTTTGCCAATGAGTAATACCATCTAAAATTTTATTATCAAAATCCGATAAAATATCTTCGAAACTTCTAGCTTCTAGTGGAGGTGCTGCTTCGAACCTATTATAAATATCATTAGGTTTTAACTGAGACTTGACTGGATAAGACTCTATGTTTTCATAATAATTGATAATGTAATCAATAAGTTGGAGTGCATTTTTCTTAAAATCTGCTATATCTTGACTTTTGTTCATAATTTTAGTTTTCTAAATATTTCAATATTCTGCAAAATAATAAATAACTAACAATTATTAATAAAAATTAAGTTACAAAAAATTTATAACTAGGAAGTATATTTAACTTTACTCTTTGGATATAAGTTATTTTTCGAAATATATGAGAACTCACAATAGCTAATAATTATGTATTTATTATGAATAATATGATAGAATCATAATATAAAAATATTGTTTAATAATAAAAGGTAATCTTGCAATACTCATTATGAAAATATCAAGTCATCGGCTTTGTAACTTGATAGATGTTTACTATTAATCGTTCAGAAGTAATGTATCATCTGAATCTTCGAGCAAAGGTATAGATTGAATAGATTGCCCGGCAATACCACGTAGAGAACCATAAAATCCAATAGTATTGCTGAGAATATTATCAAATTGCTTTTCTCTTTCTTTCCAAATTTTCTGCATACGTGCTTTCTCGTCTAAATATGATTTTTGCAATCTTTGGAATCCTATAATTATAGTTTCTAATTGATTATGAAATTCATTGCTTGTTAGATAATTGTAAAGTAAATCCTTTTTGGTCTCTCTACCTTGCTGTACCGCTTTGTATTTATTAATTTCGATTAACGATTGTCTTAACACCATCATTAGTGGTTTGATTTCATTAAAATTGCATATCCATACCCCTTCTTCGTAATAGTATTTGCTTTTGCCATTTGGTAACGACTCACTTGCTATTACTAAGATATCTGCTTTCTGCTCTTGATTATCTTCTTTTAGTTTTCTTATCCAGTCATTAGAAAAAGTTTTAGTCCTTTTGCTTTCGTAATAAATTACACCGCATTCTTCATAGAAATCGTTGACTACGCGATGTATTAGATCTGCACCTCTCTGGCCTTTTTTTACTTCTTCTATCCTATCGTAAGGGAAGTTAGATCTAATTATATATTCTAATTCTAATTCTTGAATCTCGCCCTGTAATTGCATAGATCCTTGCTCGGCTTTTCGCTTCATTTCATCGGCTAATTTTGTCTGTTCTTCTAACTTTTTTTCAAATTCTTTTATTCGAAGATTGTATTGATTATCTTTTTCTTCAGCAATTTGTTCTACCGCTCTTTTTAATTTAACAGCCATTTCTTGCTCTTTTTCGAGTGAAATTGTTTGCTGTAATGTATCTTTTTCGTATTTTATTCTATCTAGTTCTAATTTTAAATTAATATTTTCTTTCAGTTTTATATTTTTTTCTTCAAGCTCTTCGCGTAGCTTATTGATCTCGTATGTTTTGTCTTGCTCTATTTTTAATTTGATTTCTTTTTCAATTAAGATTTTTTCTTGGCTTAGTCGTTGATTTATCTCGTTATCTATTTTTTGTTGTAAAATTACTTTTTCTTTTACTAAATTTTGTTTTTCTAATTCAATTCTTTGCTGCTCTAATTCGAATTTATATATCTGCTCAGCTTTTTTCTTTTCGAAATCAATATTTAATATATTTATCTTTTCTTGTATTTTGTGCTCTACTTGAGTATTTACAAAATGATTAACGTCAATAAAAGTTCCACATTTAGGGCAAGTAAGTACTTGTTCCATATTTAATATCCTAATATTTAATTATAAATTGACCAACATATTACCTGTTTGCTCTACTAACCAATCAAAATCCTCCTCATACATTAACTCTTTATCAATCTTTGGAGCTGGATTAAGGAAATTGATTATATATGGCTTGTTATCTTTGATAGCAAATTCTGAAGAGTTAAAATATATATCAAAAAAGTTAGCAATTTGCGTTGATATTTTAGCTAATTCTTTTGCTAAAATATTGTTTGTCTTAGTTTGTATTTTGTCATACCGCAAATGTATAGGTTTAGAAGGATTGTAAGATACTATTCTTATATTATTTTTGTCGATATTGAATACACGGTAGTAGTAGTCGTAGTCTATATATTCTTGTAGTATCATTGGATTATTACCAGTTATATCGTATGCCGAGAAAAACTCACTTTGGTTATATATTTCATATTCATTATATAAATTATAGGCTATATTGGACTTAAGTATAGCAGGGAAACCGATATAGTTGAATACTTCGTCCCAATTGATAGGGTATATTAGATTATGCAGATGCTCTGAGTTCACACCAGAAGGAAGCTCTTTGCTAGGTAGAAGCACAGCTTTAGGTATATTCAAATTATTCTTAGTAGCATATACAGAATGAAAAAAATTATTTTCATAACAATTGGAATTGGGATTGTTTATTACCTTTACCCCGTTATAAGCAGCCATTTTTAAATATGATTTGTACATTGGCACATAATGAGATATCCTATCATATATAATATCAAAAGGTATCTTATCTGTGTTTTTAATTGCGCCTATGCTAATAATAGAGGCACTTATATTACTATTATGAGTATTGATAAAATTGATTAATGCAATTGGGAATGAACTTTCAGCGCCAAATAATAAGCCGATATTTTTCATTTTAATTTCCTCCTTCATAATATATAAACGTTTTTAAAGGCAAAAGATTAAAATTTATATACTTTAATCATATTTTCATTATAGGGGTTATTCAATCCAGAAACGAATACTATACTATCACCTTCGTTAATAAAGTTGAATTTGTCTATATTTTTGGATAAATATTGGAAAACGTTTTGAAATGAATTTTCTTCTTCGATTAGATATGGTATTACTCCCCATATTACATTCATTCGGCGCATTACATCTATATTGTTGGTAATACCCAACAAAGGTATTCTGGGGCGGTATTTAGATACTTTCTTTATAGCTTCGTTCGAAGAGCTTAATACAGCTATTGCTGAAGCTTCTATTTGTTCGGCAATTACAGTGGAGGCATGAGCAATTGCATCTAAAATACTGTTATCTATATAATTATGATGGCGATCATAGAAAGGCTTGTTGTAAATTTTGTTTTCAACTTTTTTAATGATATTTATCATTGTATCTAATGATTCAAAGGGGTATTTACCTACACTTGTTTCGCCACTAAGCATTAATGTGTCGCTATTATCGAATACAGCATTGGCTACATCGGAGGCTTCTGCTCGTGTAGGCCTTGGGTTGTTTATCATTGATTCTAACATTTGAGTTGCAGTAATTACAGGGATCCCTTTGATATTGCATTTTTTAATAATTTCCTTTTGCAATAATGGTACATCTTCGAGCGGTAATTCAATCCCCAAATCTCCGCGTGCTATCATTACTACATCAGTCTCATCTATTATATTATCTATATTTTTGATTGCTTCGGGGCGTTCTATTTTGGAAACTACTGGTACTGATCTTCCAAAAATTTTCATTGTAGTTCGTAACTCTACAATGTCTCGTCCGCTACATACAAACGATAGTCCAACCATATCAATACCTATTGATAGCCCAAATTTTAGATCTTCTATATCTTTGTCGCTAAGAGCGGGGGCAGAGAATGTAACTCCCGGTGCTATTATCCCTTTTCTATCTTTGAGTATGCCACCTTTGATAACTTTGCAATGTACATCAGTACTATCTATAGAAGTAACTTTTACAATAAGATAACCGTCATCTATCAAGATTATATCGTTAGGTTTGAGGTCTTTGGGTAAATTCTCATAGCTTGTGCTTACAATTTCGCTATTCCCCAGATCCAATTGCTTGGTAGTGATGGTAAATTCGTTACCCTCTATTAATGTAACAGCTCCATTTTCTACTTTTTCGGTTCTTATCTTAGGTCCTTGTAGATCTTGCAATATACCGATTTCTCTATTGCATTCTTGGCTTGCCTTTCTGATATTATCTACAATTTGTTTGTGCTGTTCATAGCTACCATGCGAAAAATTTAATCTCGCAATATCCATCCCTCTTTCAATTAATGATTTTAAATATTCAGCACTATTCGATGCTGGGCCTATTGTACAAATCACCTTAGTTTTCCTTGGGTAAATCATATACTACCTATCAATCTTATTAAAATATATAAATTATATGAAGAAACAATAAAACATAGAATTAATGGCAATATTAGTACTAATTTGATTAGTAATTTATTTGGTAACTTCTTCATAAAAAATATTATTACAAAATAACAAAAAATACTTAAAACTATTAGATATATTTCTCTCCATCTATCAATTTCTATTTTTTGGCTAATATTACTAAAATCACTCATATATAATATCATTTTATTATCGGTGCGGTATGTTTTGATACCTAAATTTGTATTTTTATCTAAAATCAATAGATATGTAGAATCTGGTATTAGAAATTTATATTCAATTTTATTCTTGGGTTTGATGATTGTATTTTGCAGTAAATTATCAGGATTACTAATTGTAATGATATTAGTATAATACTGTTTATAAATATTGCCGTTGTAGTTTACAAAGTAGCACAACAAATTAACTTCATTATTGGAATTATTATTAATTTCTAAATCAAATTGCTTGCTTGGTCCTTCCGAAATTGTATTAACAGCAAAATATAAGTGATATGATAAATATAGAAAGTAACTAATATATATAATACCAATAACTATACCAAAGATTATTTTGATCTTATAGAACTTGCTATTTGGCTTATCAAACCTGACAAATATGTTTGTAGCGAATACTATTCCTATTGCTAAAAATAAATAAATCAATCTTACCCCAATTAATTAATGACAAAGATAACATTTTTTTGAATTAAATATTCTTGAATAGGTATAAATAATCAATTAAGAATAATACTTATAATGTTTGACGAGAGTATCTCCATATTGATAACCTCAAAAGTATTGGATTAGTCATATCATAGTTTCTTATGCTCTTACATCTTCACAAACTTCTTGCCTTTGCCTCCAATCTTTACAAAATAGACGCCGGGTGAAAGTTTAGAAACATCAATTCTTACTCCCTCTCCTTTGGAGAGGGCTGGGGTGAGGTTGGCGGAGCTTCCTAGGGTGAGGTTGTAAGAGTCAGTCGCTGTGAGGTTATAAGGTATAGTTTGTACTTTTATCCCCATCACATCGTAGATCTCAAAAGTGTAGGACGACTTGTTTTTGCAAGCCGCTTATCATCATAGACTTACGTGATATATTTCTTTTTAATATTTATTCCAATATATTACTATTTCTTAACAAAGAAATGGTAAAGAAAACATAGAATTCTGACTTATAAGACAGCCTCATCTTTTTATAAATGTATGACAATAAAAGAAGCAGGCTTATGAGAAGGCTCTATTCATCCTACTATTTTATCTTAATTAATTCCGCAATCAGATTATCAATTATCTTATCTTTATTATATTTATTAGAAGCAAAATAATAGGCATTATCCGAAAGAGATAGTCTATATTCTTTATCTTTCAATAGCATTTCTATATTTGCAGCAAAGTTTACTTCGTCATTAGCAATTAATATTTCTTCTTTATCTTTTGCATTAATTCCCTCATTACCATAATCAGTAGTAATTACTGCTATCGAATTAGAAAGAGCTTCAATTATTTTAACCTTAGTGCCACCACCATATAATAGTGGCGCTATCATCATATCAGATTCAGCAAAATACTTGTCCAAATTATCAACAAAACCTAAGTAATTAATTTTACTATATTGTTCAAAATCAGACTTATCAAATCCCCTACCAATAATATTTAATTTAAAATCTAAATTTTCTATTATAGGATAAACTTTTTTTAAAAACCAGTTTAAGCCATTGCGATTAGGATGCCAATTCCAATCACCAAAAGCCAAAATTTTATTTTCTCTATTCTTAGACTTATCGTGATATTTTTGATTAGTGAAAATCAATACAGGAATATATTTGCCTCTTGGATACATTCTTTTAAATTCACTAATATCTTCTTCAGATACTGCGGTAATTATATCATTCTTCCTTAATGCTTTTTTTTCATAGTTATACATTAAAAATTGCTGAATTTTAAGTATTAGCTTCATAACATAGTTTTTGCTATTTTCTGCATTACGCTTCAGCAGCAAATGCTCTGCATTGGCTTGACGTAGAACTGTTTTCGAATTTGGGAATTTATGATGCAAATAATCACTAAGTTCGGCAGAATGAATACCTTCTAAGAAAAAATAATCAGGTATAAAATCAATTTTGCTAATTAAATTAATCATTTTTTTCTTGTCCATTCTTTCAATTATAGTAGCAGGCTTCAAATATAAAATAGATTTAATGATAGATAACGCACCATAATCTTTAAAATCAAAATCATCGTAATAAATATCGGCAAACTCCTTTATCATTTCTGGGTTCTGTATATGTTTATTAGATTTGAAAGATACAAAAGCTACTTTATGACCTTTAGCAGCAATACATTTTGCTGTATTAAATACATAGCTCGCCCCACCATCAATAGGCGGTGCTACTATTCTATTTACAATTGAAACAATTTTGAGTTTTTTGGACATTTAATCTATTTAGATATAATTTGATTAAAATTGTATTAAATAAAAAAGTATTTTTGAATAATTTACTTAAAAATAATCTAATTTTGCAAAAAGTTAAAATATATTTAATAGATATTTATTAAATTGCAGTTTTTTTTAATGTTAAACTTAATTATTAATAGTTTTTTTTATGTTGTTATCTTATAATTGGCTTAGAGAATTAATAGACGTTGATATATCATATAATGAATTAGATAATGTATTGACTATGCTGGGCATCGAGCTAGAAAGTGCTGTATTTCAATCTAAAAAATATGAAAATTTTATAGTAGCTGAAGTTTTAGAGAAAGAAAAGCATCCCGATGCCGACAAATTATCTGTATGCAAAGTCAATACTGGGAATGAAATACTACAAGTAATATGCGGAGCGCCAAATGTTGCTAAAGACCAAAAAGTAATCCTTGGCAAATCTGGAGCAATAGTTCCAAATGGTGGATTCAAATTAGAAAAGAGAAAAATTAGAGGTATCGAATCTAATGGTATGATTTGTAGCTTGGCTGAATTGGAAATGGGCGAAGATACTTCTGGTATTCATATTTTGCCCAATGATGCTATCATAGGTACTCCTATTGCCGATTATTTTGGGATGAATGATATTATATTAGAGCTTGGGCTTACTCCCAATAAACCCGATTGTCTGAGCCATATAGGCATAGCTCGTGAACTTTCGGCTTACTTAGGCAAAACTATTAAATACCCAGATAGCAAATTAGCTGAAAATAATGAAAATATCAATGACTATATCAGTGTAAATATTGAAAATAGCGATAAATGTCCACGTTATTCTGCTCGTTTAGTCAAAAACTGCAAAGTAGGACCATCACCAGCTTGGTTACAGCGTAGGCTCGAAAATATCGGATTAAGACCTATAAATGTAGTTGTAGATGTTACCAATTTAGTATTGATGGAATGTGGACAGCCACTGCATGCTTTCGATTATGATAAAATTAGCGGTAAATCTATTATTGTTAAAAATGCCGAAGAAGGATTCAAATTCATTACTTTGGATAGTAAAGAGAGAACACTAAACTCCGATATGTTGGTAATATGTGATTCTCAACGACCAATTGCTATTGGTGGTGTAATGGGAGGGCAAAATAGTGAGATTACATCAGAATCTCATAATATATTGATAGAATCAGCATTCTTTAATCCTACTACTGTTAGAAAGACTTCTAAGAAATTAGCTATTCAAAGCGATTCATCATATAGATTTGAGCGTGGAGTAGATATTTCTAATACCACAAATGCCTTAGATAGAGCTGCAAAATTAATAGTTGAATTGACAGGTGGCGAAATAGTGGGAGGCAAAATAGACCAATATCCTAATCCGCAAGATAAGAAAAAAATCAAATTAAGATATAATAGAGTCAATAAAATCTTAGGAACAGAACTAGCAAAAGAAAAAATTGATAGTATTTTGACTTCTTTATTATTTGAGCAAATTGAAAGTACTGGCGAATATTCATTATTTGCAGTGCCATACCATAGAGTAGATTGCGATTATGAAATAGATCTGATAGAAGAAGTAGCTCGACTATACAATTATGATAATATTGAGAATCAATATACTTCCGAGATCAATTTCTCTATTACAGATGTAAGTGAAAATTTCAGAGTACCTAAGCTAAGGAACAAGATTAGAGATTGGTTTGTAGCAAATGGATATAATGAATTATTGACTCAGAATCAGATAGATCCTCGCTCTGCTGCACTATTTACAGATAATCCTATTACTATAGCTAACCCATTAGGCGAAGATTTGTCTATAATGAGACCATCTATGATTACATCTTTTCTTAATATCATAAGTAAGAATTTAAGAAATAGTAACTATAACCTAAAGCTTTTTGAAATTGGCAAAGTCTTCAATTATGATAATAACGCAGACCAATTTATAAAAGGTATTATCGAAAAGGAAAATCTAACATTTGCTATTATTGGCTCTCCTTATCCTAAACAATGGGGTATGCCCAGAAGAGATATAGATTACTATGATATAAAAGGAGTTTTAGAAAGCTTACTTAATTATATAGATCTATCTAACTTTAAATTTGACGATAATAAAGAATTATTGAATATTTTTGATATAGAGTCTCAATCAATAATACATAATAATAAGAACATAGGATACTTTGGATTAGTAAACCACAAAATAGCCTTAAAATACGAAATAGAACATAAAGTATATATAGCAAGTTTGAATTTGAATGAAATTTACAATCAAAAACAAAGACCCAAAAAATATAAATCTATATCACCATTTCCAAGAGTATATAGAGATTTGGCATTTATTGTAGATAAGAAGTTTACAGCTAACGAATTGACAGCTATAGTAAGGAAAAACGCAGGTAATCTCTGCACCAATGTTATTTTGTTTGATGTATTCGAAGGTAAAAGTTTAGAAAGCAACCAGAGAAGTATAGCTTTTAATATTGAATTTACATCTCCAGACAAAACTTTGACTGATATTGAGATAGAAAGCTATATTAATAATATAATTACTAATGTAGCACAAAAAGCTGGTGGAATATTAAGAAAGTAATGATATAATTATTATGAACCTTGAAAATAATATAGATAATAGTGAATTGATGCTTGCAAAGTTAAGTGGGTTGATAACTAAAGCAATTGCCAAAATTAATAGCGATAAATTAGAGATAGAATCTCTTTACAAAATTAATGAGTCGCTAGAAGATGCAATAGCTAAAGAGACAAACTATAAATTATCTCTGCAAGAACGCAATGAAGAATTAGAAGCACGCTTAGAAAATCTGACGGGTAATAATAGTTATTATGCAGACTTAGTTAAATCATTAGAATTAAGTATAGAAAAAAACTCTCATTACAAAACTGATTACGAATTAATAAAAGAAAAATATGAGAAAATGCTTTTAGAAAATGCAGAACTTAAGGAGAAATCTAATTTTATTCCTGCATTACTATCACAAATTGATGAACTAAAGTCTAATAATAGTGATCTGGATGGACTCAACAAATCATATATTAGCACAATAGGGAAATACGAAAAAGCACTTACCGATAAAGAATTAATTCAAAAAGATCTAACTGCTAAAAATTTAAGGATCCATGAGCTAATTAACGAAATACAAAAATATAAAGAGAAATTAGCTGTTAATGAAAGCCAATTGTTAAAAGCTAAGGATAATACTAAAATATTAGAAAATTATAAATCTCAATTGAATGAGTTAGAAATTAGCTCTAATACCAAAATCGAAAAAATGGATAGTCATATCTATCAATTATCTTTGGAAAACTCACAATTGAAAGCCGAATTGAATAGTTGTAAAATAAACATCGGAAATATAGAAAACGATAAATCAATTCTTCAAAATATAAATAATGAGGCTAACGAGTTAATAGACAATTTGAAAAATGACAATTCAGAATTGAATAATAAGGTTGAAACAATTAACCAATTGTATGAAAATCTTTTAGAAGAGAATAAATTATTGAAAAGTAGTGTGGATACTAATCTAGCTGAATTTAATCTTGCAGCAAATGAGTTAAGCACACTACAAGTGAATAATATGGAATTGCTAAAAGAAATAGAGATTTTGGAAGGGCGTAATAGTGCTTTGAAATACGAAATAGAAGAGTTGAAAGCTTATATTGTATCGCTCGACAATAAATATAACGAATTAAATAGCGATGCAAGCCGCTATCAATTAGAGATAGATAATTTAAAATCAGAACTCAATATAGCGAGAGATGAAGTAGCTATTAATTATAATAATCAATTAATATTAATAGAGCAAAAAAATGATGAAATAGCAAATCAGCTAAATATTGGCAAAGAAGAATTATATGAAAAAAATATTATCATTAAAACTTTGCAAAATAGAATAGATGAACTAAATAGCGAAATAAATAGCTTAAAAGCTGAAATATCCGAATTAAATATAAAAATATCTATTAACGATGCTAACGAAGAAAAGCTATTAGAGAGAACATCTAAATTAGAAGGTATTATCAAACCACGGTATGAGCAAATAAATCTGTTAGAGCAAAAAATCAATAGCTTATTAGAAGAGAAACAAAATAAGGACGAAACTAAATCTATGCTAATAAATACAGTCAAAATGATGATAGAAGAGATAGATAAAGATATTAAAACACTACAAGGAAAATAAATTTTAATATAACCAAAAATATAATTATTTTAAATATTGTATTAATTAATTTTTTTTAAAAGATGGATAAGGTAAAAGTAACTATAGATGGGAATGAATACTCACTGGTAAGCGAGAATAGTAGCTTATTAAATCAAGCAGTCGATATAGTGGACAATAATATTAAATCAATTAGATCTGAATATAAAAATAAATTAAACAATGAAACAATGATCGTATTATCTTCTTTGAACATAGCCGAAAATATGCTATTAAAAAAATTGAATTATGAAAATGAAAAGAAGATTTTGAACAGCAAACTAAATGAATTAGTGCAGCAATTAGAAAAGATATTAGATTAAAAAAATATAAGTTCTTTGAAATAAAAATTAATAATGCTGCAATTTACTATCAGTCGCCTGACGATTGTTTAAGAACTATAACAATTATAATATCAGGTTAGTTTTAGGGTAATAATGACAGGCCTCAGCTGTATATCAGTTATCCCGAGTGGATACAGTGGAAGTCAAAATTAGTCGGGCTACCTAAACTTGTCGGTCAGGTTCTTATATACCTTAGCGACAATTACGGCTTGCCGTAAGATAGTATTTTGCAGTTTTTTTTTATTTTATTTTATATGGGCTAATAATAAATTTTATGTAAGGAGATACTAAAGAATGGATATAACCATTATAGCAATTAGTTCAGTAATTGGCTTTATACTTGCATTTGTTATTGGGCATTTTTCTACAAATAATTTGAAAGCAGCTAAGATAAATGAAGCAGAACAGATAGCTAAAAACATTATTAAAGATGCTGAAAATGAAGCTAAAAATATAAAAAAAGAAAAAATTCTTGAAGCAAAGGAAGAATGGCATCGTCGCAAACAAGAGTTTGAAGTAGAAGCTCAGCAACGAAAAAGCAAGATGCAAGAAGCCGAAAAAGAACTAAAGAAAAGAGAAGATACTGTTGAACACAAAAAGGAGCAGTTAAGTAAAAAAGAAGCTCAATTATCTTCAGTCGAAAATGATGTAGCTAAACGAGAAAAAGTTTTAGCTGATAAGACTAAAGATATTGATAAATTAGTTGCTGAACAAGAAAAGAAATTGGAACAATTAGCAGGAATTTCTAAAGAAGATGCCAAACAACAGTTGATTGACAAAATGATTAACGATGCTCGTCAATACGCTGCTCTTCAAATTAGACAAATTAGAGAAGAAACTAAATTGACTGCCAATCGCGAAGCTCAAAATATTATTGTTCAATCTATACAAAGAACAGCTTCTGACCATAGTACAGAAAGTACAATATCTGTAGTTAATTTAGAAAGCGATGAAATGAAAGGTAGAATTATAGGGCGTGAAGGTAGAAATATTCGCGCATTTGAAGCGGCTACTGGAATCGACTTAATAATTGATGATACACCAGAGGCAGTAGTAATTTCGGGATTTGATCCTTTTAGACGCGAAGTAGCCAAAATAGCTTTAGAAAAACTTATGCTCGATGGCAGAATACATCCAACTAGAATAGAGGAAATAGTCGAGAAAACCCAAAAAGAACTTGAAGGTGAGTTAATTAATATTGGTGAGCAAGCTCTCATCGATGTAGGTATCCAAACTATGCACCCAGACTTACTCAAACTAATAGGTAAAATGAAGTATAGAACAAGCTACGGCCAGAATCTATTAAATCACTCTATCGAAGTAGCACATCTATGCGGAATTATGGCAGCAGAATTAAGATTGGACGTAAATTTAGCTAAAAGAGCTGGTTTGCTACACGATATAGGTAAATGTATAGAGCAAGATCCAAGCCCTCACGCACTTATAGGATACGAATTAGCTAAAAAATATAAAGAAAAACACATTGTTTGCAATGCCATAGGTGCTCACCACGAAGATATTGAGATGGAGTCGCCAATAGCAGTATTAGTACAAGCATCTGATAGTATAAGCGGTGCACGTCCGGGAGCTAGAAGAGAGTCGCTAGAAAATTACGTAAAACGATTAGAAAAGTTAGAAGAAATAGCTATGAGTTTCGATGGTGTATCTAAAACATTTGCTATCCAAGCAGGTAGAGAAGTTCGTGTAATAGTGGAACCTGAAAAGGTAGATGACATCTTAGCCGATCAAACAGCATTCGAAATAGCACAGAAAATTGAAGGCGAAATGGAGTATCCGGGTCAGATAAAAGTAACGGTGGTAAGAGAAAGACGTAGCGTAGCTATAGCCAAATAGCTCAAAATTGATAATTATTATTCCGAATAAAAATAGGGGGTAATTCTACCCCCTTATATATTGGTATGAAGCGAGAATGAATTTTACAGACTTCGCCCTATCATATTATTTTTGATTATATTTATTCAAAGTTCCTTGTCGCTTTTCAGCTTTTTCATCCCACGATTTGACCATTGTCTGTAGAAATTGTATTTTTTCGGCTTTCAATTTATCAATATCTAAGCCAATTAATTTTTGTGCAGCTTCTTTGGTAGAATAATCGGGTAATTTGATCGGTATTTGTATTCCGTGTTTAGTTAGTATTACAGCTAATAGACCTCTTGCTTTCTCACCTAATGATACAGATGTGCCTAATACACGGAGTGCTTCTACAGGTGAGTGAAAGCCCACACTATTGGCTGCTGCTGTCCAGTCCCATCTCCATTGTGCGTTTCTTATTAATTTCAGCACAGGTTTCATTTCTTCTTCAGTAGCTCCTGCATCCCAAGCTGCCTTTGCTTCTAAATGTGCGGCAGCTAATGTTTTTTCTGCTACTCTTCTTATTTCGAGCACTCTATCTTGTCTATCATATACATCTTGTATAAGCCTTCCTTCGCTTTCTCTATGGCATACCTGACATGAATTGGCTACATTATTTAGTGGTGATTGGATATGGTGGTCTGTAAATTTTTTACCACCTTCTACCTTGTATGGCATATGGCAATCTGCACACGATACACCACGTTCTGCATGAATACCAGTTTTATATAATTCATAATCTGGGTGCTGTGCTTTGAGCATTGGCGCTCTACTCAATTGGTGGGTCCAATCACTAAATTCTATCTTATCATAATATGCTTCCATAGAATCGGCACTAAATCCTTTATCCCAAGGAAATGTCAAATAGTTACCCGGTTTTGCAAAATAATATTCTACATGGCACTGTGCACATACTAATGATCTCATATCTTGGTGAGAGAAGTCAGTCATTTTCTTACCTTGCCGCTCGAATGCTTCTATTAGAGCAGGTCTGGTAATTTTTAGATTCATGGTCTTGGGATCATGGCAATCTTGGCAGCCAATTGGGTTGACTATCTGATCGCCCAAATCTAACCATTTACTTCCATAATATTCTTTGACTCCTATCTTGTTCATCATCCTTGGTACATCGGGACTTTTACAAGTCCAGCAGGTAGCAGGCATTTTGTTGTTGTCAGTGCCGCCAGTTCTTAGTATATTTCTAACATCTTTTACAGCATAAGCATGACCTCTACCTTGATTATATTCTTTCGAAAAAGCATATCCTGCCCAAAGTATTACTAATTCCGGATATTCATCGAGGTATCTACGCATCTGCGAACCACCATGCTTACTTACGAAATTGGTATCTAATGTTTTGAAATACGATTCGTATTGCTGTGGAAAGCTCTCGCCCCATACTTCGTTGCGAGGTTCCCATTCATTCAGTGGCTTGCTAAATTGGATTCTAGTAACAGCTTCTTGCCTTCTTTCTATAATAGACGATGCAAGCAAGCCAACAAAAAAGACTACAACTATAGTTGCAAAAAAAAGTAGCCAATTTACCCAAGGTCTTCGAGTTTTTGACACTTCACTCATAATTTACTCCTATCCTTTAAATTATTTTGATTGATTAATGTATTGTTCTAACCATTCGGGCAATGAAGGTTCTGGAGGCGGGATATATGAATTAACTGATGATGCCTGGCTCCCCACTCTACCATGTGGAGTCTCTCGATGGCAGTCCCAGCAGCGATTCCCCGAACCATCATTAAAGTTTTTTTCTGTTACTTCGATAGCTGATACATTACTGAGTTGATTTTCGTGGCAACGCTTGCAATTCTCTTGCACTACTTCTCTACCAGCTTCATGTATTCTAATTACTTGTGGCTCTAATCTAAAAGTAAACATTGTAGCATGACGCAAGCCATCTTGGGCTTTAAACATATATTTTCTCACAAAATTATCATGAGGTACATGGCAATCATTACATACAGCTCTCTCGTGGTGAGAGCTATGCAACCACGATGAGTAGTGGGTAGACATTACATGGCAATTGATGCAAGCTCTTGGGTCATCGGTTAGGTATGAAGCGGCATTTGATATTTTGAATATGAATAGACCTAATCCGATCATTGTTCCAAAAAGTATAATAACGGGGCGTTGCCATTTATGCGGAGGTATCAGTTTCGATGTTAATTTTTTTAAGTTTTCCATAAAGAGACCTTTTTGTCTGATTATAACTTTATCGGAAGTAAATGTAATACATTTATACAAATAAAAAAATTATTTTTTCATTGAAGCGATGGTAGATATAGTTTTATCTTTTAATTGAGCCAGAGTTTGATCAGAAAACATTAGATAAGCGTTATATCTAAGTTCACCCCAAGTTTCGTGCAAAGGGCATGGGGCTGTGCTTGAATTGCATTGAAAACCTAAGACGCATTGTCCAAAAGCATCCAAACCATCAATAGCAGCTATTATATCAATGATACGAATAGTTTCGGCGTCTTTAGCTAAATAGAACCCACCTTCTTTACCTTTCTTTGAGCCAATTATATCATATTTGGTGAGTGTTTGGAGTATTTTGGAAGTAAATTCTTTGGGTATATCTAATTCAGTAGCAATAGTTTCGGCATTATACAACGCATCTTTGGGCTGTATAGACAAAAATAAAACAGCCTTAATAGCCAAATTACATTTTTTGGAACAAAACACAGTCATAAGATATACCTTTTTACAAAAGTAATAATTTACTATTAGTAAAAAAAATGATTTCGGATTTTTTTGTCTCTTTTTATTATTTTTTTAAATAATATTTGTTTTGGTAATAATCTATCCTTTATTGTATGCTTTGCTTTATTTATAATTTTATTATTATTAAGTATAAAAAACAAAGAGTATTGTAACTAAAATTAAATTAGATTCAATACTCTCCTTTCAATAATATATAATTTATCTAACTATTAGGAGTATTGGGCTGATTGTAGTTCATAAATAATTCTAAAAGTTCATTTGTAGATTTAAACCCTATATCTCCTACTCCATGCTGGCGAAGTGATACGCCATTACCTTCAATTTCCTTTTGCCCAATTACTACAGCATAAGGTATTTTCATCTGTTCAGATTCAGCTATTTTTCGGTTTACCTTTTCGTTTCTATCGTCTATCTCTACTCTATATCCTAAGTCTTTAAGCTGTGAGTATAATTGATTTGCATATTCATTCTGATTTTCACCAATTGGTATTATTGTAGCTTGTATAGGAGCAAACCAGAAAGGGAAATTGCCCGCATAATGCTCTATAAGAATAGACATAAAGCGTTCCATAGAGCCAAAAGGTGCTCTATGAATGATTACAGGGCGGTGTTTTAGATTATCCGAACCCATATATTCTAATTCGAATCTTTCAGGCATTACATAATCTACCTGCACTGTACCTAGTTGCCATTTTCTGCCAATAGCATCTCTTACTATGAAGTCAATTTTAGGACCATAGAATGAAGCTTCGCCAAACCCAATAAAATAATCCAAGCCCATAGTATCTGCAACTTCTTTAATTTCTCTCTCTGCAATTTCCCAAATAGCTGGATCGCCAGCATATTTTTCAGAAGTATCATCGCGGAACGAAAGTCTAGTAGTAACTTCCATACCAAAAGTTTTGAATACTAATTGAGTAAGATCAATTGCGTTAATCAATTCATCTTTTAATTGCTCGTGCATACAATATATATGCGCATCATCTTGGGTAAATCCTCTTACTCTCGATAGCCCAGATAGCTCGCCCGATTGTTCGTATCTATATACAGTACCGAATTCAGCTAATCTCAACGGTAGATCGCGATAGCTACGTGGTTTGGAGGCATATATTTGGTGATGGTGTGGACAGTTCATCGGCTTCAACATATATTCTTCTTCTTCTACTTTGATAGGAGCATACTGCGAATCCGCATAATATGGATAATGACCTGATGTCTTATACAAGTTAAGGTTGCCAATATGAGGAGTAATTACTTCTTTGTAGCCACGCTTTAATAGTTCTTTTTTTAGAAAATTCTCGAGCAATCTTCTTACAGTAGTTCCTTTTGGCAACCAAACGGGCAATCCACCACCAATAGTGTGAGTAATCATATATAACTCTAATTCTTTGCCCAATTTTTTGTGGTCTCTTTTCTCTGCTTCTTCTCTTAATATGATAAATTCTTCTAAAAGTTTAGCTTTTGGGAAGGTAATACCGTAAATACGTGTCATCATTTTATTGTCCGAATTCCCTCGCCAATATGCACCAGCTACAGATAATAGCTTAACTGCTTTTATCAAACCAGTATGAGGTATATGCCCTCCTCGGCATAGGTCTATAAAAGTTCCTTGTTGGCAATAAGTAATTTTGCTATCTTTGAGTCCCTCTATAAGCTCAATTTTGTATTCATTGTTCTCTTTTTTATAAAATTCTAAAGCCGAATTATAGTCCCAATCATACATTTTGTATTCAGAATTCAGTTTAGCTAATTCTATCATTTTCTTTTCAATATTAGACAAATCATCTTTGGATATACTTATGCCTTCGGGCGGCTCTACATCATAATAAAATCCATTTTCTATAGCAGGACCTATTCCAAATTTAGTACCTGGATACAATTGCTGTAGAGCTTCTGCCAATAAGTGAGCAGAAGAGTGCCAAAACATTTCTTTGCCTTCATCATCGTTAAAAGTAACGATTTTCAAATTACTATTTTCTAAGATAGGTCTATCTAATTCTGCTAGTATATCATTGATTACAACTCCGATTGCATTACGCGCCAATCCTTCCGAAATAGACTTAGCTATCTCTAAACCAGTAATCCCTTTATTAAATTCTTTAATTGAACCATCGGGAAAAGTTATATTAATCATAATTTTTTTCATATTTTATTATAATAATTAGCAAAAATAACAATTAAATAGAACTATTATTTTAATAAATTGATAAATTAAATATTTATAATCATTTATCGTATTATTACTTTTTAATTTTCAATTAATGATTTTTCTAATGAAACTTTTTGTATTTTTGTCTATTATAATATTAGCGTCATTATCGTGTAATACGCAAGATAATAGCAAGAGTATGGGTGCAACAAGTAAATACGAAATAAGCAAAAGTAAAGAAGAGTGGAAGAAAATCCTTACTGCTGAGGAATACAAAGTATTGATTGAGAAAGGAACTGAATACCCAGGTACAGGCGAATACAATCTTTTTTTTGAAAATGGTGTGTACAAATGCAGAGCTTGCGGCAATATACTATTCAGCTCAAATACTAAATTCAAATCAAGTTGCGGTTGGCCTAGTTTTTATGATGTAGCCAAGACCGATGCTGTAAGAGAGATACCAGATAGTAGTTTTGGTATGATACGCACAGAAGTTGTTTGTGCTAAATGTGGTGGGCATTTAGGGCATATTTTTGATGACGGACCTAAGCCAACTGGGCTTAGATACTGCATTAATTCTATTTCAATTAAGTTCGATAATAATGATAGTTTAAAAACAGAGAATAAATAAATGGCAAAAAAATCTAAATCTGAAGAAAAAGAAAAATTTAAAGAGTATATTAGTCAAATAATTGTTAAAAAGCCAGATTTTGATGATAGCAAAAAATTATTAATTGATGGTATCAAAAAATTTATGCCCGACTATAGCCCTAACTCTTTAAAATCTGTAGATTTTGATAGAACATTGATAGAGTTTGAAAACTGGTTGGTACAAACTATTACTAATGACCCTATACCAAGTTCTGTTAAATCATTATGGTTAGGATTAAACGATAATTCAAAAGACGATAGTGGTGGACCGCCAGAAATTCAATTACAATTGATCGGCTCCAAATTTTTACCTGAAAACAAACCAAATGATTGGTTTAAGAACGACTTATGGGATGCATCTGGCAAGAATTCTGAAATAAAAGCGTACAAAACTATTTCGAACACTATAAAAAATTATCAAGAATTGCAGCCATTAATTTTGAACTATTTGATGATGTGCCTTACTATAATACTTATACAAAACGGATTTGATTTGATTAAACATGAGTTTTTAATTTATCAAAGGTCATTAATTATTGGATGTGGATTTGAATCTGGTGATATTTATATTGTGGGTAATCTTACCGAAGATGGTATGGTAGCTTTTAATAATCAATAGATGAGAAAATCGAGTATTTTTTTAAACTTTAATTGTCATTTCTTCTGATGAGGCTGTTTCATAAGTCAGCAGCAATGATTTAACTTTTAATTCTCAGATGTCCTACGCTTCTTCCCAGTCGTCCTACACTTTTGGAAGTGTAGGACGACTTGTTCTTGTAAATCATTTGTTACCATAGGCTTGCGGAGCTTGTCTTTTGTTCCTTTTGATTATTGATTCTATTATACTACTATTTTAGAACAAGAAAATATGAATAAATTTTTAATTCTGGCTTATGAGACAGTTTCATAGGAGAATATGGTATAGTTAATTTATAGCACCTTACTTATGAGAAAGCCCAATTCTTAATTTATTTACTACATACGGTTCTGAATACTTCAATATCTTTCTCTATACAGAAGCGTTCTTTGTTGGTAATTGGGAAATTCCATTTTTGCCTATCTTGTATTATCTCAATGCTAAATTTTTGAGAGCTATTTATTAATTTTAATTGGTATTCATTTACATAATCTACATCTGTAGCTAAGAATAAATTACCACCTTCTTTTAATTTATTATAGCACATTTCTATAAATTCGGTAGTGAATGCTCTTCTTTTGAAATGACGTGTCTTAGGCCAAGGATCTGGGAATAGATAAAAGATAGTATCAATACTATTATTTTCTATAAAATCTATGCCATTAACGACCGAATACCAGACTGCTCTCGCATTTTGCAATCCCTCTCCATCAATTACACGGTTGATCCAATCTACAGCTTCTGTTCTAAGTTCTATGCCTAAAATATTATCAGTATCATTTTCTGTAGCATAATTTAATAAGAATTTACCTTTGCCACAGCCAATATCCAATATATTAGGTTTCTTACCATTGCGAAAGTATTCAGACCAATCACTGATATTGAGTAATGGTGGATATCCATCGGGCAATTTAGGTAATTCTGCTAATGGAATATAGTTGGTAGCCGATACGTGGTGCCTTATTTTCTGTCCGAATGGATATTTATTAAAGTCTATCATTTATTTATTTTTCCTTTCATAATCAATTTTTATTTGCTCAATATCATCTCTCAATCGTGCCGCCTTTTCAAAATCCAATTCTTTGGCAGCGGATTTCATCTGTGCTACCAAATCATCTAAATGCTCTTTTAATTGTTCATCAGTCATATAATTTATTAGAGGTTCAGCTGCTTTTACGAACTTATTTTTTTCTGAGTATTCTAATTTTCTCTTGCTACCAGATGCTTGTACATCAGCAATAGAAGTACTATTCAAAATCTCTTCAATAGATTTGTAAACTGTTTTAGGATTAATATTATGTTCTTCATTATATTCCATTTGTATTTTACGTCTTCTATTGGTTTCATCAATAAGATACTGCATAGATTTTGTAATTCTATCGGCATATAATATTACTAAGCCATCTACATTTCTTGCAGTTCTACCAGCAACTTGGAGCAGAGATTTTTCACTTCTCAAAAAGCCTTCTTTATCTGCATCCAAAACTGCTACTAATGATACTTCGGGTAAATCTAATCCTTCGCGAAGTAAATTCACACCAACTAATACATCATATTCGCCAAGCCGTAAGTCTCTAATAATTTCAACTCTCTCTAGCGAATCTACATCGGAATGAATATAAGCTACTTTTATCATTAATCCCCTAAAATATTCTGATAAATCTTCGGCCATTCTCTTTGTAAGAGTAGTAACTAATACTCTTTCTTTCTTTATTATCCTCGTCCTGATTTCCTCCAACAAATCATCAATTTGAGTTTTGATAGGGCGTACACTAATCAATGGATCTAACAGCCCTGTTGGGCGAATGACTTGCTCTACTACTACTCCGCCAGCTAATTCTAATTCATAATCACTAGGAGTAGCCGAAACATAAACTACTTGATTCTCCATAGATTCAAATTCGTCAAAACGCAAAGGCCTATTCTCTAAAGCAGAAGGGAGCCTAAATCCATGCTCTACTAACACTTGCTTACGCGATCTATCGCCATTATACATTCCTCTTACTTGTGGTATAGTTACATGGCTCTCGTCAATTATCATAAGATAATCATCGGGGAAGAAATCCATAATTGTATTAGGTCTATCGCCAACTTTTCTACCTGATAAGTGCATAGAATAATTCTCTATACCAGAGCAATAGCCTACTTCTTTCATCATTTCAAGATCAAAATTAGTTCTCTGTTCTAATCTCTGAGCTTCTAAATATTTTTCTTGCGAATTAAGTTCTTTCAATCTACCCACTAATTCATTTCGAATATCTTTCATAGCACGCTGTAATTGCTCTTCTGGAGTAACAAATAATTTAGCTGGGTATAGCACATATTCATAATATTTATCTAAAATAGAGCCATTTACAGCATCTATCATAGTGATTTTGTCAATTACATCTCCAAACATTTCTACTCTAATACCATATCTATCTTCGTAAGCAGGAATTATCTCAATTACATCACCCCGTACTCTAAAAGTACCTCTCTTGAATTCATAGTCATTCCTTGAATAATGCATATCAGTAAGCTTATATAGGAACTGCTGCCTCGTAATTTGCATACCTACACTAATTGGATACAAAAATCCTTCAAAATCTTCTTTCTTACCTATAGAATATATACAACTTACCGAAGCTACAACTATTACATCTCTTCTTCCACTTACTAATGAACTTGTAGCTTTGAGCCGCAATCTATCAATTTCATCATTAATTGAAAAATCCTTCTCAATATAAGTATCACTTTTTACAATATATGCTTCGGGTTGATAATAATCATAATAAGAAATAAAATATTCTACAGCATTGTTTGGAAAGAATTGCTTAAATTCACCATATAATTGTGCAGCCAATGTTTTATTGGGTGATATTACTAATACTGGTTTTTGAACCTCTTGAATTACATTAGACATAGTGAAAGTCTTACCACTACCTGTTACACCAAGTAATACCTGATGCTTATCATTGCGATTTATGCCTTCCACTAATTCATTAATAGCCTTTGGTTGGTCGCCAGCAGGCTTGTAAGTAGAGGATAATTCAAAAAGTCCCATATTTCTCAATTTAAATTAAAATAAACTTATAAAAGTAATAAATTTATTTGACAAATTATCTTATATTTATACTCAAATAATTGATAAAAAATAGTTTTATTTATTAATAAATGATTGATAACAAAACGATAGATACTATCCTAATAGTTGATGATAATTTAGCCAATATAGAGGTAGCACGCACATTATTATATGATGCTGGATACGAAGTGATTACTGCCATATCAGCTATCGAAGCTATCGAGATACTCAAATATGATAGACCAGATCTTATACTATTAGATATTATGATGCCCGAGATGAGTGGTTTTGAGCTATGCAAGATAATAAAAGATGATAAGGAGCTTAAAGATATTCCAATAATATTCCTTACGGCTCTCACTCAATCAGAAGATTTAGTAAAAGGGTTTAATTTAGGTGGCTCTGATTATATTACTAAACCGTTTTCGAAAGATGTATTACTCACAAGAGTAAAAAATCAATTAGAATTAGTCAAAAAAAATAGAATAATTATAGAGCAAAATATATCATTAATTAAATTAAATAACGAAAAAAATGCTCTTTTATCAATAGCAGCTCATGATCTCAAAAATCCATTGCAAGCAATACTTGGCTCGGCTGATTTGATTCAAAGAAAAATTACAAATGATAATTTTGATATAAATATAGAATTATTAGATAATATAAAATCATCTTCTCAAAAGGCAATTCATATTATAGAAGATCTTTTAGATGTGCAAGCTATGGAAGAAGGGCGATTACATCTTAAAACTGAACTTGTAGATGCTCGTGATATTGTAATAGCGTCTATTGAATGTTTCTTGCATATTGCCAATAAGAAACATATCAAAATCCATTATGATGAAGATGACGAAGACTGCACTATTATGACTGATAGAAATAAGCTAACACGAGTAATAGACAATCTTATTTCGAATGCTATCAAATTCTCTTTGCCCGGCAAAGAAGTCAGAATTGCGTGTAGAAATATTAATATAGGCAACAATGAAGATATAGTAAGCATTTCTGTTAAAGATCAAGGGCCGGGGTTTACAAAAGATGATCTAAGTAAATTATTCTCTAAATTCTCTAAATTAAGTGCAAGACCAACTGCTGATGAAAGCTCTACTGGTCTAGGGCTAGCGATTGTAAAAAAAGTAACCGAACTCTTAGGTGGTATAGTAGAATTAGATACCAAAGTAGGAGTAGGTAGTACATTTAAGCTAAGTTTCTTTAAATACAAGAAATAATATTAGCAAAATTCTTATCAAAAACATAGTAATTAGCTTCGATGATATATTTATTGAATGTTGCTCCACAATTAGCTTGTAGCGATATCTTAATTCATTATCTAATAAATTAGCTTCCTAATTGAATATTCTAAAATAATAAACTATTCAATCTGCTTGTTTACTATTTTCCAATATTTCTTAAAAATCACAAAAATCATAGACTTTTTCTTTAAAATAAAAAAATATCCCAATTATTTAACAATTTTTTTTATTTATTTAATTAAAAATGTTATTTTCGTGTGAAAGGGTGGGTAAAAGTGGTAAACTTTCCCATAATAATTAAAAAAATAATATTATGGCGTTTTTCAAGGGACAGGAGTTATATTCCATTGATAGCAAAGGAAGAGTAAGTATTCCAGCTAAAATGAGAAAGAATATGAGTGCCGATGCTCAGGATACATTTAATATGCTCCGTGGGCACGATGACTGTGTAGTAGCCTATCCTCTTGATGAATGGAAAAAATACGAAAGAAAGTTTGAAGAGCTAAACCAATTCGACCCAGAGAATAGATTCTTTTTGAGGACATTATTGCAATGGTCAGAAGAGGTAACTCTTGATGCTCAGCAACGTATAATAATACCCAAGAAACTCTTAGAATTTGCTGGAATTGATAATAAAGTTGTAATAATAGGAATGATTGACCATATAGAATTTTGGGATCCTGATAAATTTGATAAATATATGAACACACATTCAGATACTTTTGAAGATGTATCAAGAAAAGTAATGGTTAAATCATGAAAAAAGAATTTATTAACAAGAATAATAAACATATAGAGCCGCAGGCATACCAATATCATTTGCCTGTGCTGCTTGATACATCTATTAAGTATTTGATAAATGATATTAATGGCATTTATATAGATGGAACACTTGGTGGTGGAGGGCATGCAGAAGCGATTTTACAAAAGTTAGATTCTGGGGGGAATTTACTAGCTTTTGATAAAGATCCAGACGCTATAGCGTTCGCTAAGGGGAAGATGAGTAAATATACTCAAAAAGATTCATCGCCAAAAGTTACATTTTATAATGAATGCTTTTCGTCAGCATGCGAAAAATCTGCCGTATGGGGTAAGTTTAGTGGTCTTTTGCTCGATCTGGGTGTTTCCTCAAAACAATTAGACAGCCCTTCAGGTATTAGTTATCGTTTCGACGCCCCGTTAGATATGCGATTTGGAACGACTGGTATGACTGCAGGAGAATTTATTAATTCGGTAGGTCTCGCTGAGCTGAAAAAGGTTCTTCATGAATACGGAGAAGAACCATTTGCTGGATTGATAGCACGTCGTATTACTGAATATAGACGTGCCTCAACCATCAATACTACTTCTGAATTGAAAAATCTTATAGAAGAGATTACACCACCTCCTTATAGAGCTAAGACTCTATCTCGCGTATTTCAAGCGTTTCGTATTGCTGTAAACGAAGAATTAGAAGTTTTAGAAAACACCATAGATTGTATTATTCCCAAAATGAAATCTGGTGGACGAATAGTCATTATCTCTTACCATTCTCTCGAAGATAGAATAGTGAAAAATAAGTTTCGGGAATATTCTAAAGAAGTAGATAATTTACCACCGCGTCTAAAAATACTTACCAACAAACCAATAGAAGCGCTCGAATCGGAGCTACTCTCTAACCCACGCTCTCGCTCTGCTAAATTGAGAGCTGCAGAAATAATATAGAACTTCATAATCTCTTAATATAGTTATTGAGATGTATAGCTATTCGCAAGGATTTACATTTTACATTAATATTAGATTATTGCTTAAATTACAGAATATTTAATATTGTCTTTATATGGTGATATAAGGTATTATTATATGAAATAATCTATTTACCTTTTTGTATATATTATTACATTAGCCCAATTTCTTGGATAATCTATCTATGTCATTGTGAATTTGAATTAAAAGATTATTGTAAATAGATATGTTTTCTGTGTGATTTTTGCTTTTGGCTTCTGCTAATTTAGATTTGATCAATGATAACTCTCTGGTCTTGATTTCGATTTGTGTTTTAATTTCTTCAATTTGATTTGAATTTTCCAATTTAATTTATTCCTCTATATATAAAAAATAATTAACAATAAAAAAAAGGTATTTTCGCAAATTACTTTTGATAGAGGTACGGCCAAGCACCCTTAGAGAAAGTAAAACGAAAATACCCAAATAAAGGTATATTATTCTTACCATTTTCTCTAATTCATATTGGCCGTTTTCTATCAAAAATGTAAGTATGTTTTAAAAAAATCAAACTCTTAAAAAAGTCAATATCTTTTTTAATAAAGCTCTATTATAAATAATTTATTAATGAACTTAATTGGATAGTAAATTAATAAAATTTATTAACATGCACAAGAACTATTTTGTATGAAATTACTTTATTTTATATTTTTTATTAATTCGATGGCAATATATCCATCGAATTAATAAAAATGATGGGGATTAGCCTTATCTTATCTTAATATTTACACCTGCTTGCAAATCTCTCTCGGTAAGATGTTTGTTATTCCTTTTGAGTTGTTTAGTAGATATACCAAATTTTTTTGCTATCTCAGACAAAGTATCTCCCCTTTTTACCTTGTAAAATTTAGTATTATTGTTGTCAGTATTTTTAGCAATCTTTACATTGCTATCGTACAATTTTAGTCTTGTCCCTACGAAGATAGTATTGCCTTTTACTACATCGCTATTCCATTCTTTGAGTTTACTTTCGCTTAATCCATATTTTTTAGCAATGCTACCTATCGACTCACCAGACTCAACTTTATGAATTGTTTTTTGATTATCTAAGGATTTAGAATTTTTGTTAGAAGCTAATTGAGGTTCATTGTCCAATTTAATTTTTAAAATATGTCCAAGATTAATCTTGTCTCTTCTCAATCCATTCCAATCTCTAATATCAGCAATAGATACATTGTATTTTTTAGCTATTTTATCCAAAGATTCACCTCTTCTAACCTTATGAAGTACTATACTTTGTGTTTCGGCTACTTTTGGGGTATTCTTCTTAGCAATATTGTCATCTCTTTGTGTATTATTGGCGGCTATGAGTTCACTTTCTACATATATAGTGCTACCTACAATTATTCTATCACCATTATCAATATTATTGATTTTTCTTAATCTACCAACTTCCATTCCATAATTTTTAGCTATACTAAATAGGGTTTCGCCGTCTTTAATTTTATGTTTTGTAAATTTATCTGTATTAACTACTTTTGGTGTTTCAGCAACTTGGTCCTGAGTTTCTTTAGCCAATACTTCTTTAGCTACAGCCGTTACAGGTATCTTTATTTCTTGGCCTTTCCTAATTTTGGTGTGAATACTTTGTAAATTATTCATAGTAGCAAGATCGCTTGGGTCAATATCATATTGATGAGCGATTTTTATCAATGATTCATTCTTTAAGACGGTATGAGTCAGAAAAGCGCTTTTATCTTCTGGGGATAATTTAGCATAATTCATAGCAAACAAATTGCCACTACCTTTTGGTATCTTAATATTATAAGGTAGTATATCAGGTGGCGTGCAATTAAATAGCAATTCTGGATTCAAATCTTTAATTGCGTCTGTAGTAATTCCAACACATTTAGCTATTGCATCTAAGTTAATAGGCTCATTTAGAGTATATGTATCATACAAATACTCATTGTTGAAATTTAAGGAATCAATTTTGTAACCATAAGATTCGGGATCCATAGCTATTTTGGAAGCAGAGATATATTTCGGAATATATCCACGAGTTTCCTTAGGCAATCTCTCGCGTACTGTCCAATAGTTAATAGTATCAGAATCAGTTTTTTTGATAGCTCTCGATACACAACCTGCACCACAATTATATGCTGCCAAAGCTAAATGCCAATCTCCAAATTCTTGATATAGATCTCTTAAATGTCTCATTGCAGCACGAGTTGCTTTCTCTGGATCTCGCCTTTCATCTACAAATATTGATCCTGCGGCATTCAATCCATAATCTAAACCTGTGGCTCTCATAAACTGCCACAGACCAACAGCTTTTGCAGATGAGACAGCATTTGGATTCATCCCACTTTCTATCATTGATAAATATAAAATTTCTTGTGGCATACCTTCTTCGCGTGCTATTCTTAGCATCATTGGGAACCATCGCGCAGAACGCTCTAACCATTTAGTATAAAATCTTTTACCAGTAGATTGAGTGAGGAAATCAATGCTTTTTTGAACAATTGGATTGTCGTCCATAGGTATTTGTAGAGAATCTGGAGGTTTTGGCAATTTGCCAAAATTAGTTGTTTTGACCACTTTGTGAGGGTTTTGTTTGGCATACGCTGCGTAAATACTATCTAATGAAATTTGATCAATTTCATCAAATTTTTCGATTTCTTTATTTAATAATTCGTCAAGAGCAAATACGGGTGAGTTTTCATCAGTCAAGTTAGAGTTGTGACTTATCTTTTTATACTCATCTAAAAGTGTTTGAGCTAATTCGGCAAACTCTTTGTTCGATTCTATATCAGGCAAGCTTAGTAATTTGTTGAGTCCATTAAGAGCATCTTCTAAATACTTAGTAGCTCTTTTATTATCACGCTTTTGTATCAGTATTAATGCTTGATAATATTTTTGCCTTGCTTGCTCAATTACATCATTTACTTCCTTATTCTTAAGAACTGCTTCATTTGATTTAGTCTTATCATCTAAATCAGAGTATTCATCAGGGAAAAATATTTTTTCTTTTTGCTTTTGATTTATATTAGTGTTTATTCGTTCTTTTGGTGCTAATTGAGGATATCCCTTTGATTGAGAATAGCTAATTTGCGGCAAAAGAAAGAGCAGCATAAATAAAAGCAGATTAATGACTACTAATTTAGATTTTTGCATATTAACCTCTTTGTTCCTTTTAAAATTACAATATAATATATACATCTAAAATATACAAATTTACTTTAACATTTATCTATAATTATTTTAATTTTGAAATGATTGTAACGAATAAAAATAAAATAGATTGAATAATAATTATCAGAGCACCGCTCGGAATATCTAAATAATATGACAGAATAAGCCCTACTACTATTGTACTTACTCCAATAATTATCGAATTGATAGTTAATTTGATGAAAGTTCCAGATATCAGCTTAGAGGTTGCTCCGGGTATTACCAAAAATGCGGATATTAATATTATGCCTATGATTTTGATGGCTAATGCAATAATAAGCCCTAAAATACCAGCGAATATATAATTATCCATATCTACAGGCAGTAGTTCTGCTCTTGCTAATTCAATATCAAAAGTAGCATAAGCCCATCGCTCCCAGTAGAGTATAAAACTTATTATAGTTAGAATCAATAATATTGCAGATACCATAATATCAAAATTACTGACTGTTAGTATTGAGCCAAAAAGATATGCGTATGCATCTTGGGAATAACTATCTTTTAAAGCTAATAAGATGATGCCTATTGCTACCGCAAATGAGAATACAACTCCTATTATAGTATCAGTGGATAGATCTGTCTTATTATTCAGATAAAAAATAAATAATGATACTATCAATGTAAATGGCAGTGCGATATACAAAGGTTCAATATTAAGAAATAGACCAAGAGCCACACCACCAAAAGCTGCGTGCGACAGTCCACTGCCTATAAAACTTAATTTACGCTGCACTACAAAAGCAGAGAAATAACTCGAAGAAATACCTATAAGAATACCTACAAATAATGCTCTTATAAAAAAGTCTTGGGCAAACATATCCATTACATTAATTCCTTAAGACCAAAACTTACTCCATGATGATGGCCGGGATGCGAAAAAGTGTTTTGCATATTTTCTTCTGTAAAAGCTGATTTTGAATCACCAAAAAATATTAAATGCTTATTGATTAATAATGATTTGTTGGTATGGTGATATGCGGACGACCAATCATGAGTTACCATCATTATAGTAGTTTTTAAATTTTTATTATACTCTTCTAATATCATATTAATTGATTTTTCGCATACTAAGTCTATCCCAGTTGCAGGTTCGTCTAAGAGTAGTAGTTTTGGCTGTTTGGAGAGACTTCTTGCCAAATATACTCTTTGTAGCTCACCACCCGATAGATCGCTTAATTTTTTGTAAGCAAAACCTTCGGCACCCACTTTACACAAATAGTCCATAGCCAGATCTTTGTCTTCTTTATTTAATTTCCAAGCCCATTTATTCTTAAAGCCACTAATTACCAATTCTATAGACAAAGCTGGAAAAGTTCTATCCAGAGTTTTTACTTGTGGCACATAAGCTATTTTGTTGGCATTATTTACACTAATTGGCTCTCCAAATAATAAAATATCACCTGTATAATCTTTATTTAATCCAATTATTGATTTTAGAAGAGTCGTTTTCCCAGAACCATTAGGCCCCACTATAGATACATAATTGCCAGTTTCTATATCAAAACTTAAGTTGTCGAGTATTACTAAGCCACCCTTTACTACACTTAAATTACGGACAGAGAGAGTAATTTCGCTCATCTATTTTGGTATTATACAGCATCAAATCCGAATAATTGCTAATACTATTAGTTCCACCAATAGGGTCTAATTCGTAAATCAATACTCCAGATTCATCAGCTATTACTTCTGCAACCTTTTTGTTTAATTGCGGCTCTGTAAAAATTGCACTTGCACCACTTTCATTAATTTTTTTTACAATATTAGCAATATATTTAGGTCCCGGTTCTTTGCCGGGAGTTTCTTCTATCGAACCTAAATAATCTAATCTATATCTTTTAGCAAAGTATAAGAATGAAGGATGCTGCAGAAATAAGGGTTTGTTCAATAAACCTCTTGTTAATTCGCTAACTTCTTTATTTATTAAATCAAGTCTTTTAGCAAACAAATTTGTATTATTCTTAATTGTTTCAGAATATTGAGGGAGCAAGGCTCGTAATGAATCGGATAGTGGGTTTAATAAAGATTTAACAGCCAATGGATCGAACCAGAAATGAGGGTCTAAACTATTATGAGTATGTGAAATAGCTTCATCATTATGATTTTGATCTTCATTGTAATATAATTTCATACTATCAGGCAAAAAACTGATTAAATCAAAATGCTTATGAGTTTTTATCCCTTTAGACCATCCATCTAAATTATCAGCAATACTAAAAAATGCAACCGCAGAAGCACTTAGTTTGATATCACTTGGTTTTGGAGCATAAGTATGCGGCGAAGCCCCAGCTGGTACCAGTATCTTTACTTCAATATTATTGCCCGTTAATTCTTTGATAATAGATGCCGCAGGGAACGAAGTTGCAACTATTATAGGTTTGGAACTCTCAGCCGAACAATTAATTAACAATAAAGAAAAGAAAATTAAAATAAAAGATCGTAATAATATGCGATACATAAATTAGAAAGAATAATTAATCAAAAGATAATTAACGAATTAATTGAAAATTAATTAGTTAAATTATTTATAAATATTTGTACGAAAAAAGTTGTAATTTTGTATATTTTATTATTGTGAAATGCACTATATAAACCGGGCATATACAGGGCAATTAGATATTATAGGCAAAAATCCACAGCAGATTAATATTACAAATCGTTTTATTGACAATAAAGCTACTTTTTCATTAATAATGCCCGTGTATCAAGAAAGCAAAATATTAGAAGAGCATATATCGAAATTTACATTAGAACTACGTAATAAATATAATTGCGAACTAATTGTAAGTGATGGGGGGTCGACTGATGATACTGTCGCTATAGCTTCAAAGTATGCCGACAAAGTAATCATACATACCGATAATAGAAGGCAGACTATCTCGGAGGGTAGAAACAATGGTGCTATGATAGCAAATTCAGATATATTTGTCTTTATAAATGGCGATACTACACCAGTCAATCTAATAGAATATATCGAGCTTATAACAGACTTTGCTAATCAAGAAAAGAAATATGTTAAAATAGGAGCCTTAGCTTGCTATGTGAGTGCCTTCCCTTACGAAGAGCAGAAAAAAGATAAAATATTCAATATTATTTATAATAATTATGTTAGATTATTAAACTTAATTGGAATTGGTATGGGCAGGGGGGAGTGCCAAGTAGTTAGAAAAGATATATTCTATAGAGCAGGTGCTTACAACAATCAAATAGTAGCTGGCGAAGACTTTGACCTATATCGTAGAATATCAAAAATAGCCAAAATTAAAGTTGAAAAAAAACTACATGTTTACGAATCTCCGCGTAGATTTAGGAAATATGGATACGTTCGAACAATAATTTATTGGTTCCTAAATGCACTATATGTAATGCTTTTCAATAAATCGTTATCAAAAGAATGGGAAGCAGTAAGGTAGCAATTAATTAATTTTAAAAATAATTAATGGTATGATTTAGTTTATGGCATACTACTTGCTAATTAAAATTAGTTTTTTAGGTAAATATGCAAAAGATAATTTATATATTAATATTTTTAACCTTTGGGATAATTCATTCTAATGCCCAAAATATATATATTAAACGTAGCGATGTAGATTCGGCACGCTATAATTTTATTACTGCAAGCTATCCATTTACTTTGGATATTTATATTTCTAATTTACCAAAAACTAATGGCGTTGCCTTCGAGTTGGATTATAATATGTCCAATTTTGTAAAATTTTCA
>JBDHXE010000005.1:0-39400 GCA_039810525.1 Chlorobiota bacterium
ATTACAAAATTAAAATGGAACATCTTCGCTTTTAGATAGCCTAAAGTCATCATCATTATAAAAACTATCAAAAGTATCACTAATATCATCATTAAAATCAGCATCATAAAGATCAGATGAAGACTCTATGCTATGCCCGTTTTCTTTAATTTTCTTATTATCGAGAAGAAGCATATTCTCAGCTAAAATTTCAATTACGTGGCGGCGGTTGTTACTTTTGTCTTCAAATGTTCTTGTCTGAATTTTACCTTCTATATATACTCTTGAGCCCTTAGTTATTAATTTGAATATAACTTCTGCAAGCCCTCTCCATGCCACTATTGTATGCCAATCAGTATGTTCTTTGATAGAACCATCTTTATCTCTCCATGACTCAGAAGTTGCTAATCTAAAAGAAGCTACAGGTATGCCGCTTGGTGTATGTTTTAATTCTGGATCTTTGCCAACGTTTCCAATAAGCATGACCTTGTTAAGTGTTCTTGACATAATCTCTCTCCCGTTCCATTTTTAATACTTAACACATTATTTAAACTATACAGACGTATAAACAAAGGAATATTTAAAAAAAAATAACTTTCCAATCTAAATTGGAAAATTATTTTTAAATAAACTAAAAGAAGGCTATAAATCTTGGCTTAATCGTTCTACCAATTCATCAAAAACATCTGGATTATTATAATAACCACTTTTTAATCTTGATGAAACTAAACTCAAAGTCCTTGATTCGTTAGATATTTCTAACTTATCACTTGCACTACGTTTTATATTATCAAGATCTTCTGATTTTAATTTATTTTTAGAGTCAGACTTTAACCTTTTCTCGTATTCAATTTTACCTGTATTTGAAAAATTAATTTTCATAATTCTATTTTGTATAAATTAACAATGACTTTTGTTTGCTAATATTTTTAATTTGATCGCCAAAATGCTTAGTTATATTTTCTAAATATTTAATATTAACACCCTCAATATTTTCAATATCGGCAATTTTATCAAAAAATTTAGTTTTATTTTCAGAAATAAAATTTTCCCAAGAATCATTATCTTTATTATTTAATAATTCATTAATTTTTTCTAATCTCTTAGAGTATAATTCATTAATTTCGTTATTATCCATATTGATATTCGAAATAGATACTTTTTTTTGAATTATAAGAGAAAATTCATAAATATCATCTAATAGAGAAAATATATATTCATCAAACTTTAGCATCAGCTATCTGACCTGTACCAAAAGTCTGTGAAATTATCCTAGCAACTTTTAATTCTACATCGGGAGGTATTTGTCTTACAATTTCTTTAGTAGTACTGTCTACTATTTTGATAATCATTTTATTTAGTTCTTTATCTTTGCTAAATTCTATCATCAAATTACTATCTTTAAGAGTATCTTGTATCTTACTCTGCAATTCTTCATAACTAACTTGTTTGCCTTTTTCTTCTTTTTTTGCAGATTTATTACTTTCTGGTTCATTATTATTATTTATAGAATCGGTGCTTTTAGAATTTACAATATTACCTTCAGTGGTGTTATTATTACCAATTTCAAGGTTAAATTCATTCAACCCCTCGATAATTATAGCTGGTTGCCCTGTTATTGCACTTATCATAATGTACCTCTTATGTTGTTTATCTTAATAAACTATTATAACCACTTGTGTCTACTTGGAATGTACCTAATAAACTTGATTGAGCTTGAGCGCTATACAATGATTGCATATAGCTCATATATTGTTTGCGTAAAGATTCTGCTTGCATATCAATACGGCTGTTTATTTCATCAGTTCTCTTTTTATTTAGATCAATTTGTGAGTTTAAGCTACTCGTTCTTGATTGTATTAATCCACTATCTCCCTTAAAAGGTGCAATTGCTTTATTAATTTGACTTGCTAATCCATTAGCTCCAGTAAATAATTCAGCTACCTTAGTAGGGTCTTCTATCAAACTCTTCTTTAATTTATCCAAGTCCGCAATAGATAACTTACCATTACTATCGCTTTTTATTCCTATATCTGATAAATATCTAGGCTCATTATCGCTTGCATCGGGGTTTAGATTTTGAGAATATATACTTCTTAAATCACCGAATAGATTGCTTACAGCCGAATCACCTCTTTTGATTTGAGTATTAGATTGTACAAACGACATCAAATCGTTGATATTAGTTAGTAATGGGTCTATATAACTTCTGACGCTATCTGTATTTACTTCGGTAGTTAAACTAAGCTCGCTGTCATCAGCTTTTTGAGCTTTAAGAAGAGTAAAAGTCATGCCATTTATTGCATCATCAATAGTATTAGATGAGCGAGTAATAGTAATATTATCTAATGTTAACATAGAATTTAAGTCATTAAAATCAGCAGTTTTATAACCCGCACCACTACCAATAGAGATTGTTCTGTTATTGGTATTTCCCAATAATACTGAATTATCTAAACCAATACTATTTAAAATAGGTGAGTCTGAAAAAGTAATTTTATTATCACTTCCTGTATCTGACGAAGTTAATGATAATCTACCAGTGGAGGAAGAATCTTTTACAAACGAAGCTCTTATTTGAGGATCATCTACAGAATTAATTGCATCAGCAATTTTTTTCATCCCAGATTCAAAATTTTCAGTACCATCTAAACTTACAGTAATAGATTTAGTATTAGAGCCATTAGAAATATCGAAAGTATAATCACCAGCTGCCAAGCCAAAACTATCGCTTAAGTTTTTTTGTTCTGAAATGAGTACATCTTTTGTAGCCAATCTCTCAACTTTCGCATACATTACATCTAAATTAGCATCTAATGTAGCAGTTGCTGTCAGATAAGTGTTATCAGAAGATGTAACTTTTCTTTTTTCGAAATTAGTATTGGCATCGTTAGCAGAAAGTTTATCTAAGTTTGAAATTAGACTATTCAAACGCGAATTAAGACCATTAAAAAAAGTTTTTTTGGTCTCAAGATCTGTTTTTTTAGTAGTCAGCTGTGTCAATTGGGTTTGCTGTGATTTCTTATAAGCATCTACCAGCAAATCTAATTGATTTTGACTACCACCACTATCTATGCCACTTAAAATATCTGCCATTTTCTCCCTCCTTATTATTCTAGACTAAAAGCACTAGCCCACGAACTACGTAGTTCTGAAATAATATTATATGCCACATCGAATTTTTTTTGGAAAATACATCTTTGGCAATACTCGTAAAGACGGTATAGTCGAGTTGCAGTTTCTTCATATTCAAAATTTAAAGATCCCATTAATTCAATAAGGACTTTACTCATTTTGTTTACATCTTCTCTTTTGCAACTTACTAAAAATAAATCATACATTTTAAGGATAATTTTTTCCTTACTCCATGATAGAACTTCTTGCTCTAAGTAAGCAGGAACTTTCCCTTTTTCTTTATTGCCTCCATATACTCTCGAAGCTGCAAGCTGTTGTGGATTATTAGCCATTTTTATCAATACCTAAAAAATTTATAAACAATGCACGAAAGATAGAATCCATTCCATCTCTCGTGCAAATATCGTGCCTAAGTAATCCAGACAATTAATTACTATCTGAATAGCTGTAGGAATGACGAAGGCGTTTGATTTGCCTGAGTCAATGAAATCAATGATGCTTGTTGCAAGAATTGAGATTTTATCAAACTCAATTGTTCTGTAGCGACATCTGCATCTTCTATTCTAGAAATAGCTGCATTGTAATTAGTAATTTGAGAAGTAAGCATACTTTCTTGCGAACTAAGTCTTACGTCAATACCACCAAGATACGAAGCAACTTTATTTACATTATTAATAGCATCAGAAAGTGATGTTAAAGTAGCTGATATATTATCTTTTGAGAATATACCTAAGTCACTATCACTAATGCTATTTAATGATTCTAATGATAGACCGCTAACACCAGCAAAATTAGTTGCAGCACCGCCAGCAGAAGCTAAGGCATCTTTGGTAGCATTCAAATTAAAATCATTAGATGATGATCCAGTTATATTGTAATCAGTGTTGTTTTTAGATAAATCAACTCCAATTGTTAATAACGTGTTATCAGCATAAAATCCTACAGTCCAACCTCCAGTATAGGAGCCTTGTAGTAATTGGCTACCACCAAACACAGTAGAATCTGTGATAAACTGAACTTGCTGAGCTAAACGGTAAGAAGCTTTTGCTAAAGCTACTTTTTCATCTGTACCCAAAGCACCAGATGACGCAGTAGAAGCATTTGTCTTAATATCATTCAACAAACTTTGTATTTGATCTAACGCATCTTGAGAAATAGCTGTTACGTTTTTTGCTTCACCTACTGCATTTAATGCAGATTTCAATGAAGAATTACGAGCAGATAAAGCTCTCGATGTAATATAACCAGCCACATCATCGGCTGCTGAATTTATCCTCTTGCCAGTAGATAATCTTAACTGACGAAGAGCAATATTGTTATTTGAAGCCATCAATGCATTGTAAGCATTTTCAGCAGGTGTATTAGTTCTTATTCTCGAACCACCAGATATTGCCGTTGGCATAATAAACCTCCATGTAAAAGATATTTATTTTGGGCATCCTGCCAACATTTTTTATCCTAACTTTGGAATATATCGGTTATGATTTACTAAAACTTTAATATTTTTTTTAAAATTTTAGATTTTTTTTAATTTTTCTATTGTTAATCCTTCTAATTTGATCGAACTACCTTGCAAATTCTCAAGTATTAAATATTCAGTTGCTGGTATTTTTATATTCTCTAAATTAATACTATCGCAATTAATTATAAGTTTTAAATGATTCCCTTCATTTCTAATATATAAGTAATTTTTATTATTGTCTAATTTACCATCTTTATAAATATGATGCTTATCATAAATTTTGTATGCATTATTTTCAACTGATATATTGATTCCTTCGTTTCTGCTATAAGTATTAGATATTTGAAATAAACTAATGATAAAACTTTGAGTTGAATTATTAATAGTATTAAATTCAATAATATTATTAGTAGAATTAACGAACTTTATAAATACCAAAGAACTATCTTTTATTAATAACGAATTATCATTAATTTTTATTACATTATTTAATTTGCCCAAATAATAAACAGATGCTATATAATTGAATTCTCGCTCTAATAAATTAATCATTCGAGGATTGCAAGAATATAGTAATAACCCAACAGCTAATATGTATATTTTTTTCATTTAAAATATCTTAATTCGCCCTTATCAAATATTCTATCGTAAATATTAAATGAGACTCCTAAATAAAATTTGGTAATATCAAATGACTTGCCTAAATTATCCTCTATATCTTTCCCTAAATTCAACTCTTTGCTTGCAGTTATCAAGCCTGTATTTATACTAATATTAAATATTTCGCTAATTCTCAATGCCAATTTAGCACCTATATTTGCGGAATACATTGGGAAGTACCCTAATTCTATGAATGGCTCCAAACTTAATTCTCGTGGAATTAAATTATGATTATAACCAAGTCTAATAGGTAAAATAGAAATTGCATATTCATTCATGCCAACAGCTATTATACTAAGCAATGAAGAGCCAGCATAAACTCTATAATTTAATATAGGAAGCGCAACATTTGCATTAGCTAATTTTAATTGCAAGCCTTTTAATATAGCAAGGTCATTATTACTGACATCAAATATTGGCTTGTCTGAATTAGAACTATAAAACCCGAATTGCAATAAACCAATATCCCATGATGAATGTTTATAATCCTTCCATTCTATTTCCATTTCTTCATCTCGGTTCAAAAAGTCTAAATAAGATGCACCAATTCCGAAATAAGGATGAACTACCGACTGACCTTCTTTAGTAAAATCATTTTCTTTAATTTGAGGTGAATAGGGTGGATTGTAGCCTAAGGCAATTCCGGCATAAGTTCTAATATTAAATCCACCAATTGAACCGAGATCCAAACTTGCCGACAAATTAGTATATATTGAAGGGAAAACGGAGAAACCAATAGATGGAGTAATAGCTAAATAAGGTATATCATTTCTCAAAAAAAATCTTTTTCTTAGATAAAAAGCCGACAAACCATAAAGTGCTTTCTCTGCTCTAGCATCAGGCACAATAATTTCTAAAGTATTAATACCATAAGACCAATTAGGTGATTCCTCAAATATATTTAATTTCCATTCCATTATACCGAATCGATAAATTCCACCTGTAAATAATTTATTTTTGCCTCCTCTATATGCTTTAGACAAATTAGAAAGATCGGGCATTACACCGAAAAGCCCAGTACCAATTCCATTTATTGAATTTCCACCAATTGTGCCAATACTTTCGAAAAAACCAGCTCTAATAAAATCTGGGTAATATCTCCTAATAATAGAATCTCTTTGAACGATCGTTCGTTCCTTTGTTATTGTTCTCGACGAAGGGAATATAATACCATTATCTCTATTACCGGGTATATTTTGTAATTGGAATATAGTATTTGTATCAATTTTAGTAATCGTCAGAATTTCCTCTTCTGTTCTAGTAAGAGATGAACAGGAGTATAACAAATATATTAATAAAATATATATACTATATTGGAGGGCTCTCATTTTTATTTTATATTAATATTTAATTCTAATGAGTTATCTAATTTGGCTACTATTCTATTATTAGTTTTTATTTGGCCAACTCCCTCCGGAGTCCCCGTATAGATTATATCACCTTTTCTTAGACTAAAAGTTTTGGATAAATATGAAATAATTTGCTCGATACTTCTTTCCATATCTTTTGTATTACCAGATTGTTTTAGCTCACCATCTATCCATAATTTTAAATCAAAATTAGAATTATCGCTTATTTCATTAGCAGGTATAAAATTGGAAATTGGAGCAGATTGTCTAAATCCCTTAGCCAATGCCCAAGGCCCACCATCATCTTTGGCTTTCTTTTGAATATCTCTTGCTGTTATATCTATGCCAATTCCATATCCAGCAATATAATTTTTGGCATCTTCAATTTCAATATTATAGCAATCTTGTCCTATTAGAATTATAAGTTCTACTTCATAATGAATGTTGTTACTAAATTTAGGCAATTCAATAGTATCATTATTAAATACGGTAGCCTGTGCTGGCTTTATAAAAATCAATGGTTCAGATTTTGGTTTTGCACCCATTTCAGCAATATGCTTTGCATAATTCTGACCAACACAAAAGTAAGTTCCTATAGGAATACTTATGCCATTTGTCATTTTAGCTAAATAATCTTTCATATAAATATACTCTCCATTTATTTAATAGGTATATGTGGCAAGGTCTGCTCATTAGTTTTATCTGATTCACCCAAACTTTGCTTCTGTTTGTCAGTCAAAGGATAAAGATTATAATTATTATTAGTAGTATCTTTGTTAATTTTATAACTAAATTGTTTCTGCTTATACTGTAAATTTAAATCAGCATAAATTTTGTTCATTAATCTAGCCCAGAGTGGGGCAGCAGCACGCCCTCCATATCCTTCTGCACCCAAACAATTAAAATTAATCTTTTTATTATCAAAACCTACCCATATACCAGCTACAAGCTGTGGAGTGAACCCTATGAACCAAGCATCTGCGGCATCATTTGTAGTGCCAGTCTTACCAGAAGCATCAATGTTTTTAAAAATACTACGTACTGCTCTCGATGCAGTACCTGCATTTACTACCTGCTCTAACATAAATGTAATTTGTGTAGCAATTTCTGGTGAGAGAGCTTCTGTTAGATTCATAGTTGGTGGCTTTTGATAAATAATTACATCATTTTTATCTTTTACCATAGAATAATAATAAGGTTCTACATGCCATCCATTTGTAGCAAATGCTCCATAGGCAGAAGTCATCTCCAGAGGGGATACATCGCCGCCTGCACCCAGTGAAATAGCAGGTACCGGAGTCAATGGGGAGCTAATTCCTAATTTGCGAGCCAAATTTAAAACATCAATAGGTTTGCAGACTAATGTAATTAACCGAGCTGCTACAGTATTTATAGATAGCCTAAGAGCATCTGTTAAAGTAACTTTCTCACCCGGTTGGCAGCCACCACTTCCAGAAGGGGACCAAGTTTCGCCCGTTGGTAATGTATATGAATAAGGTCCACATTCAATCATCGAACTTGGTAGCATACCAGTATTGAGTGCTTCGGCATATACAAAAGGTTTGAAAGATGAACCTGGCTGTCTTCTAATTTGAGTTGCATGATTGAGAGAATATTTTCCTTCATGATTCATTTCTAAAGCGCGTGGCGAGCCCCCTACCATAGCGAGTATTGCACCATTTAGAGGGTTTATCACTACAGCACCTACTTGAATAGTAGTCGCTACTTTTTTAACACTATCAATGAAATTCTTATCATTATTTTTTTTAGCAATTATATCTTTCCTTTCATTTTCGCTTGCTGCTCGAAATTCAGGCAGATCTTTAATTGCTTTTGAAATTAAATCTTTAAGTAAATCAGATTTGTTTCTCCAACTCCAAGCTTTATCAAAACTATTTTGCAACTCTGATAAATGCTCTTCTACAGCTTCATTAAGATATTTCTGAATACGAGAATCAAGCGTAGTATTGATACTTAATCCATCTCTATATAGATCGTAATCGGCGAACGAATTGCTTTTGCTAAGTGATTGTCTTACCATTTCTACAAAATGAGGAGCAATACCCATACCTAAAAAAATATTTTTTCTATCCTTTTTATCTTTAGATGAAAATACTGTAATTGGCTCCTTGATAGCTTCCTTATATTTATCTGAGCTAATTAAATCTTGTTCGTACATTAAAGATAATACAAGATTACGTCTATTTATAGCCCTATCATAATTTCTTAAAGGATTATAGTTAGTTGGTGATTTTAGAAGTGCTACAAGCATTGCACATTCTGAAGTACTTAGCTCTTCGGGCTCTTTATCAAAATACACTTGACTTGCTATTTCTAAGCCGTAGGCACCGCGCCCAAAAGCTACTGTATTAGAATACATTTCCAATATTTCTTCTTTGGTATAGGTTCTCTCAATTTGTAAAGCTAAAAATGCTTCTCTGATTTTTCTATTTAAATTATATTCTTGGTTTAAAAAGAGATTTCTTGATAATTGTTGTGTAATTGTAGAAGCGCCTTCTCTAACTCCCAAAAATATATTTTTTATCATAGCTTTTACAATACGTTCTACGTAAACACCATAATGTTTATAAAAATCCTTATCTTCGGTAGCTACCAGAGCATTAATAAAATCTTTAGGTATTTCATTATATCTCAAATTAACTCTTCTTTCTTTAAAGAAATGATCTATTACCACACCATCGGCACTATATATCTTAGTAGCTAAGTTGGTCTTCGGGTTTTCTAATTGCTCTAATGATGGCATCCCACTCGATATAATCATATTAACATAAACAGCTAACCCTATCATACCAATTATTGTTATGGAACACAATATTATTAAAAATTTAATAGTTCCTTTCATAAATATGTCATTTTAATAAAATTTTCTCAATAGTTACTCTTCTAAGTCTCTTTCTATAATTCTCTTCTACTTCATTGATTCTTCTGGGTAAAAGTTCCTTTTTACCAGCACTTCTACCAAACAATATAGCTTTTGGTATTCCACGTTTTACCAATTCGTTAATTACAAAATTAACTCTTTTATCGCCAAGATAAAAATTGTATTCATCAGAAGCGAGATAATCAGTATGGCCTACTAATACTACTTTGTCAATTTTATTTAGTGAAAATTTAATATTATCAGCTATCATATCTAACTCATTTTGCCAAGTTCTGTTTGTCGCATCTCCATTACTATCAAGAGTATATTTATATGGATTATTATATTCATCTAATGGAAAATTTATTCTTAGCTCGCCTCTCAATGGTAAGTAAAAAGATACCACCTTGCCAATAAAGCTCGAATCAATTGTAATATCTTTGCTATCATAGAAATACTGCTCTTTGTAAGCTGTTATTCTATAAGTTTGATTTTTATTCAAATCTATCATAAATTTACCTTCTCTATTAGAAAACAGTATAGTATCTATATTAAATTCTGGAGATTTCCTTATATCAATTTTTGCTGAATCTATTAATAAAGATTGGTTTTCATCGAATATTTTACCAATTAATTTAACCTTAGCTATACTTGCTTCATTAATAAAGTTGTTTTTTGGACTTTTAGTTTTACCATTATTTGTAAATTTACTTTGAACTGCTTCATTATCAATTTTGGTATAATCAAAATCAGCGCGTATCAAATAATCCTTGTACAAAGCAAAAATATCAAAATTATCATTATCTCTGTTAGATGAGAAATATAATACTGAATCAATATCAGAATCAGTAAAAGGGAATAATTCATCATATTGGGAATTGATAGGAGAACCGATATTATGTGCTTTTTCAAAAACGGATTTAATTTTATTCGTATCTCTACAAAATATCTCTAAATTTTCTCTAATATTTGATTTAAATATATCATAACCGCCTATTGTACTATGACCTGATGAAGAAAATAATAAATATTTCCCATTAGATGGTATAAATGGTGATAATTCATCACAAGGAGTATTAATATTAGGTCCACAATTAATGGGTTGGCTCCATTCATTTTTGTTGATACGGTAAATATACCAGATATCAATGCCACCATATCCACCCAACATATCAGAAGCAAAAAATAAGATATTATCTCTATAAATAAAAGGATGGCCAATCCAATCTTCTAAATTAGATTGAATATTTATTATTTTTAAGTCTTCTATACTATTGTTAAGAAATTTGCCATTGTATATTCTGGAAAATCCAATACCTTCACTTAATCCTATTAATTGTAAATCATTATTAGGCAAATTAGATAAGGATAGGAATACATTTTCATTACTTATACCTACAATAGATCCAAAATGCTTATTATCTGATATTTCAATATCACAATTTATATCAAAATTTAATTCTCTATTTTTATTTAATAATAATGTCTTTTGAATATTTGAATTAGATGTAGTCAAAAAATATTGAGTACCAGTGGAACTAATTTGCCATTCATCGTTATTTGAATTTATCTTATTTAATTTCACTAAAATATATTGATAATTACGATTCATTAGACAAGAGGTATCATAATCAGAACCTGTCCAACTCAGTGGTTTACATAAAAGAATAGTATCCGATGGGCAATCTGTCTTGCTTAGCTTGCTACCTTGATTAACACACGAAGTAAGACATACAATATATAATAGTATATTGAAAAATTTAATTATAGTTAAAATCTTCATAATTCTTTTATTTTTGTAATATTAAATTACAAAAAATATTATTAACTAAAATACGAATTAATAATTATTTAATATTAGAAATTTTTGGAATATATAATGAATAAGAATAATAAAGATATTGAATTAACTGGTTTTGGTAATGGACTAATAGATATATTGATGTATGTAGATGATAAAGATTTGGCAAATCTGAATGTAGTAAAAGGTGGTGCACATCTAATAGATTCAGACAAAAGCTTAGAAATCCTTAAATACTTCAAAAATAAAGAAATGAAATATATGAGTGGAGGTTCGGCAGCCAATTCAATTATTGCCTTTGCTACATTAGGAGGCAAAGCCGCATATAATGTAGTATTAGGAATGGATAAATACGGCAAACACTACTCAGATGAGTTCAACAAATTAGGAATAGTGTTAAATGCTCAATATGTAGATCATTTACCTACTGGTTCTTGTGTAGTAATAGTTACTCCTGATTCCGAAAGAACTATGTTGACTAACCTTTCTGCTACATCTTTATTCAACACAGAAAATATAAATGAAGATATCATCAAACGCTCACAATGGGTATATATAGAAGGCTATCACTTTTCTCAGCAAAATAGCACAGATGCAGTATTCAAAGCAACAGAGCTATCCAAAAAGCATAATACTAAATTATCAGTTACTTTCTCAGATAAATTCATAACAGAAATCTTTAGAGACAATCTTATGCAAGTAGTCCAAAATGCAGACTTAGTATTCTGTAATAATATTGAAGCAATGAATTTCGCACAAACTGAAAAATTAGAAAATGCCATTAATTATATTGATACAATAGTTCCTAATTACGTAATTACACTTGGTAAAGACGGTTCTATTATAAAATGGGATGGTAAGACCTACGAGATACCTGCTTATGCTACTAACCCTACGGATACTACTGGTGCTGGCGATATGTATGCTGGTACATTTATGTATTCATTAATCAAAGGGGATAGTATAGAAAAAGCAGGCAATTTTGCTTCTTTAGCATCTTCAAAAATTGTCTCTCAAATGGGACCAAGAGCTGAATTTGATTTGAACGAAATTTATAGAATAATCTCAGAGAAAATTAAATAATGAAAAAAATAATTATTATAATATTATCATTTATTTGCTCCTCACAATTGTTTGCTCAATCAGGTATTAAATTCTTAGAATTTTCTAAAAGAATAGAGCCATATTTTATAGAAAATATGATTACTGATATCAAAAATCAATTACCCCAAAATGAAGATTACTATATATGGGGCTATGATGTAGGTGATTTCTCTGGTGATTCGTTTTATGATATTGCTGTTACAATACGAATGGCAAATGATAGATCTAAAAATATGCAAGTTTATTTATTTGTAGATATTGATGGATATTTGCGAAAAGTTTACAACAAATCTGTAGAATTTGTAGATCTACCATTAGAAGTAGGCGTTGCTATAAGAAATGGTGCATGCTACGTAACTAAAAAACACAAACAATATAATTGGGATATTTACGGGTATAAATACGAAAATGGAAATTTGATACAAAAAGATGAATTTCTAACTCGAAAATTAAAAGATATTACTTATGAAAAATATCGAAATTATAATAATCTAAAAGCATCAGAAAAATACATAGCTTTAAAAAATAATAAAACACTTTTCGAAAGAGATTTTACAGTTATTCCATCTTATACTCGCGGCAGAAGGATTTACAAAGGATACGAAGATGCAATAGTAATCGACAATGTAGATTATATATTCGATGGTGCATATTGGTGGAAAGGACCAGAAGACTGCTCATACAAATTATCTCCTGTTTATGATAGCGAATACTTATATTTTACAGTAGAAGTAACCGATGACCAAATTGTAGTTCAAAATTGCGACACTTGTATTGCGGACTACTTCTCCCTTATATTGGATATTAACCAATACGATACAGGAGATAGATTTGCAGACAAAAGTGAAGACAAAGTAAAATTTCTAAATAAAGCAACCAATGGTCTTTATATATTTAACGTATATCCGGGCGATTTCAAAAACATTTTGCCCTATTGCAAAGTCTCTACAACTGATACATTAAGCAATGAACAAAAATATGAAGCGAAGAATATTAAAGTAATATCTAATTATGAAAACAATAACTATGTATTAAAGTTTAAAATTCCCATAAGCTTGTTTGGAGATAAATTAAATATACATAATAATAAAGTAATTGAATTGGGAGCAACTGCAATAGTAACAGACTATGATAATGAATTTAGACCAGAGGAATACTCCAAACTAAGCACTACTGATTTCAAAATAAATGATTCGACTACTTTGGGTATATTAAAACTTATACCAGACAATCAGTGGTATGGGAACACGGTTAATATATTCCTCGATGATATAGTAAAAAATTTATTAATCAACGGATTTTAATCAATTGTTCAGAAAAATAAATCAACAATCAAAATCCATAGCAGAATCTTCTAAGTATTTAACTATGGGGTTAGAAATATTTATACCAGCAGTCTTAGGTGCGTTAATAGGCCATTATTGGATAGATAACCCAGACGAAACACCTATTTGGACAATTGTTCTTACCCTGATTGGATTTCTAATTGGTATGTATAATCTTTTCAAGATAGTGATAGCCCTAAACAAAAAAGATAAAAATGATAGAAATAATAATAGCAATATTGATAAATTTAATTAGTGGGCTGATAAGTATCTTATATATCAAGAAGATAAAAATGAGAAAATGGCGAAGATTCTTGAAAAACTTTTACTATTTGACTGCTATTAAATTTATCTTTTCGATATCTTTAATGTTTTGTTTTTTTAAATATTTAAAATTTAATACTTTTGTATTCAGTCTGACGTTCATTTTAAGTTATTTCATAATTTTATTGTTTGAAATAATATATTTAAATAAACGTTAATACTCAAATTTATAAATTAAAATTTAAAATAAAATTAGGTTAAATAATGAGCCAAGATTATACTGTTGCACAAAATACAACGTTACAAGAGCATAATCACGAACTGCAAAATAGCACAGTTGCCGAATCGAAAAACAACACAACCAATCATGAAGATGTGGTTACCGAACATGAGCAAAATATATTTTTAAAATTATTAAGTGGATTATCAGACCACGATGCACTTACAATAGGTGCATACAAAGTATGCGATTTACCAAAAATATATATTGATAACGGATTTCATTTCTACTGGAATTATGACCAAGTAGCAGAGAGTGGATTGTATTCAATTACAGAACATCACGGCCATAAATCTGTTCTAAATAACTCGACTGGCCAAAAGCCTCAGATCGATTTATCGATTACAAATTTCGTATTATTTCAATGGATAGTTGTAATTTTTCTCTCTATTATGTTTATTAGAGTATCTAAAAAATATAAAAAGAACCCCGGCAAAGCGCCATCAGGTTTCCAAAATGCTATCGAAGTTATGATACTATATGTTCGAGACGAAATGGTAAGACCAAATATACAAATTAGACGTGCCGCTGACTATTTGCTACCATATTTTGTAGCACTCTTTTTCTTTATTCTATTCTTTAATCTGTTAGGCTTGGTACCGGGTGCTCATTCAGTTACAGGAGCAATTGCAGTTACAGCAGCAATGTCTGCCATATCATTTTTTGTATTTAATATTACAGCTATCAAAGAATCTGGTATAGGAGCTTGGTTCCATCACTTATTAGGCGGTGCCCCAGCTTGGCTTGCACCAATTATGATACCAATAGAAATTATCAGTATGTTGGTAAAACCATTTGCACTTACAATACGTTTATTTGCAAATATGACGGCAGGCCACGTAGTATTATTATCATTATTGGGTGTTCTATTCTATTTTAAGACTATAATATTATCAGTTGCTATTACACCATTCTCTGTATTTATGTACTTCTTGGAGCTATTAGTAGCATTTATACAAGCATACATATTTACATTATTGACTGCAATATTCGTAGGGTTAGCAATTGGAAATCATGAAGAACATCATGAAAGTCATAATCATGCACATTAATTTTTTATTATTTATATTTCAATCAAAAAATCGGAGATAAAAAATGGACGCAACAGCATTAGCATTCTTAGCAGCCGGTATAGGTGCCGGATTTACAGTTACAGGTGCAGGTATTGGTATTGGTAAATTAGCCGCAGCAGCATTAGAAGCAAGTGGACGCCAGCCAGAAGCCGCAGGCGATATCAGAACTACTATGATCATTGCTGCCGCTTTGATAGAAGGTATTGCGATGTTTGCCGCAGTTATTTGTTTATTATTAGCTATTAAGTAATCATATTCAATAGATAGTAATAGCTATTACTAATATATTTATTAGTGAAATTATTTGAGGACTGTCTCAATTTAATATATATTTTTCTATAAACTAGTATATTATATATTGAGACAGAGCCACAAATTATAAATACAAATTGTATCTATATATTTATGAAATCATTTATTTAGGATAAATATGGATTCATTATTAAATTTGCCTCATGGTTTGATGTTCTGGACAGTCGTTAACTTTGGTATTTTTCTATTTATAATTATTAAATTTGGTGGGAAAAGTATTATCAAAGCGCTGAATGATAGAGAAGACTCTATTAATAAAGCCATTTCAGATGCAGAAGAAGCAAATAGAGAAGCCAAGAAATTATTGAGCGAGAGCAAAGAAAAAATTGAAAATGCTCAGCAAGAAGTTGCTGAAATATTAGCAAAAGGTAGATTGCAATCAGAAGCATTGATTAGAAAAACCTCTGAAGATGCAGATAAAGTAAAACAACAAAAAATTGAAGAAGCTATCAAAGAAATTGAAAGAAATAAAGATATTGCAATTAATCAATTAAGAGCCGAAGTAGCTGATTTAGTAGTCAATGCTACAGAAAAAATTATTTCTACTAAATTAAATAAAGAACAAGATTTAAAACTAGTAGAAGATTACATTAATAAATTACCTAAAAATTAGTATTTATTATGACAGAAAAAAAAGTATCGCTCAGATATGCTAAAGCCATTTTTGAAGTAGCAAAAGAAAAAAATCTCTTAGATCAAAGCTATAATGATATGATTTTAGTTAAAAAAATGGTTGATAGCTCAAGAGAACTACAAGTCCTTTTAAAAAGTCTTATTATTAACAAAATTAAGAAAACTGCTGTCATTGATGGATTATTTAAGAATTCTATTAATGAACTAACTTTTAATTTTCTTAATTTATTAATTGATAAACAGAGAGAAGCTCTTATTGTGGATATTATTATTCAATTCGAATTGCTATATAATGAAGAAAAAAATATCCAAATAGTAGAAATTACTACTGCTAATGAGCTCTCTGATATTTTAAAACAAAAAATTATGGCTAAATTATCTGATGCAACAGGCAAAATAATTCAGCCACATTATAGCATCAATAAAAATATCAAAGGTGGTCTTTTGATTAGAATGGATAATTGGGTGTACGATGCTTCGATAACTCGCCAATTAGAAATGCTAAGACACCAATTATTACTTGGTGCTAATATCTAAAATTGAAATTGAAAATTAATTAGGTTAAATTATGGCAGAAGTCCGTCCGGAAGAAATTTCCGCAATTTTAAGAAAACAGCTTGCTGGATTTGAAAATGAAGCTGATATCTATGAAGTAGGTACTGTACTACAAGTAGGTGATGGTGTTGCTCGTGTTTATGGATTAAGCAAAGTAATGTCGGCAGAACTTGTTGAATTTCCTAACGATGTCTTTGGTATGGTACTTAATCTGGAAGAAGATAACGTTGGTGTGATGTTGTTTGGTGATGATAGCTTAGTAAAAGAAGGCGATATTGTAAAAAGAACCAAAAGAATTGCTTCAGTTCCTGTAGGTAAAGAATTATTAGGTAGAGTGGTTAATCCTCTCGGATTGCCTATTGATGGCAAGGGACCTATTAATACAAATACATACTATCCTATCGAAAGAAAAGCACCCGGTGTTATGTTTAGACAACCTGTGAAAGAACCTCTTCAGACTGGTATAAAAGCTATCGATGCGCTTATTCCTATTGGTAGAGGCCAACGTGAGTTAATTATTGGTGATCGTCAGACTGGTAAAACTTCTGTCGCTCTCGATACTATCGTTAATCAAAAATATACTCACACAGAAGAAGCTAAAAAATTAGGTATTAATCCAGTATTTTGTATTTATGTAGCTGTAGGACAAAAAGCATCTACTGTGGCAAACGTTGTATCTTATTTAGAGCAATATGGTGCTTTGTCTTATACAATTATAATAGCTGCTAATGCTTCCGATCCTGCACCTATGCAATTTATTGCACCTTATTGTGGTGCTTCGATGGGTGAATTTTTTAGAGATAATGGGCAGCATGCACTTATTGTTTATGATGATTTATCTAAGCAAGCAGCCGCATATCGCCAAGTTTCTCTTCTATTAAGAAGACCACCTGGACGTGAAGCTTATCCCGGTGATATATTCTACTTGCATAGCCGTTTGCTAGAAAGAGCAGCCAAATTCTCTGATGATATGGGCGGTGGTTCATTAACAGCTTTACCTGTAATCGAAACACAAGCTGGCGACGTATCAGCATATATTCCAACTAATGTGATTTCAATTACGGATGGTCAGATTTATCTTGAACCTAACTTATTCAATGCAGGTATACGTCCAGCACTTAACGTAGGTATCTCAGTATCACGTGTGGGTGGTTCTGCTCAAATTAAAGCAATGAGAAAAATTGCTGGACCTTTGAAATTAGAATTAGCTATGTTTCGCGAACTAGAAGCCTTTGCTAAATTTGGTTCAGATTTAGATAAATCCACTTTACAAAAACTGAAAAGAGGGCAATTACTAACTGAAATATTAAAACAAAAATTATTCCAACCATTACCAGTAGAAAAACAAATTATATTGATTTATGCCGCTACTAATGGATATTTAGAAGATGTTCAACTAAGTGATATTGCTCGTTTTGAAAAGGAATATTTTGATTATTTTGATAATAAATATAGTGATCTATTATACCAAATTATAGAAACAAAAGATTTGAGCGATTCATTAAAAGAAAAATTGAATACCGCTATTAAAGAATTTGTTACTTTATTCCTAAAAACTACGAAGTAAAATGATTGTATTAACTGGTGGAGCAGGTTTTATTGGCTCATGTTTTCTCAGAAAGCTAAACGATGAGGGCATCAAAGATGTCCTCATTGTAGACCATTTAGGGATAAATGATAAATGGAAAAACCTGCTAAACAAACAATTTGTAGACTATGTTAATAAAAATGAATTTATTGAGAAGATAAAAAATAACAAATACAAGGGACAAATTGATACAATTATCCATTTAGGTGCTTGTTCGTCAACTACCGAAAAAGACGTTGACTATCTGATGAGCAACAACTATAATTATTCAAAAGAATTAGCTATATATTCTGCTGAAAATAATATTCGATTTATATATGCAAGCAGTGCTGCTACGTATGGAGATGGTAATAATGGATATTCAGACTATCAATTTGATAATTTGATACCTCTTAATGGGTATGGTTTTTCTAAACATATATTTGATTTATGGGTTATCGAAAATAAATTAGAAAATCAATTTGTAGGCATTAAATTCTTTAATGCATTTGGGCCTAATGAATATCACAAGGGTGATATGGCTAGTATGGCTTTCAAATCATTCAATCAGATTATTTTAAATGGTAAAGTAAACTTATTTAAATCTAATGATACTAAATTTAAAGATGGTCAGCAGAGGCGAGATTTTATATACGTTAAAGACTGCAACGAAGTATTATGGCAATTCCTTAACAAGAAAAATATTTCAGGTATTTACAATCTTGGTACAGGAAAGTCTCGCACTTGGAACGATTTAGTCAACTATGTATATAATGCACTTACAACACTCGATCCCAAATATTCAGAAAAAAATATCAACTATATTGATATGCCAGACCATATCAAGCATCAATATCAAAATTTTACCGAAGCTGATATGTCTAAATTGAACCAATCTGGTATTAATTTTAAACCTACTGAATTAGCAGACTCTATAACAGATTATGTTATAAACTATTTATATAAAAATTATTTAATATATTAAAATTACGGATTAAAATGGCAACTCTTAGAGATATAAGACAGAGAATTAAAGGAGTTAAATCTACTTCCAAAATAACATCTGCAATGAAAATGGTTGCAACTGCTAAATTGAAACGCTCCCAATCAGCTACTGAAAATGCTAGACCATATTTTGAAGGTTTAGAAAATATTCTTTCTAATTTAGTTGATTCACTTGGCTCAAATTATCAACACCCATTACTTAGAAAAGTTGACGAAATTAAGAATATAGCCATAGTGGTTATTACTTCTGATAGAGGTTTGTGTGGCAGTTTTAATACTAATCTACTTAAACATACTGTCCATTATATTAATACTGAATTAGAAACTAAGTATAATAAACCAAATATTAAGATAATAGCTGTTGGTAGAAAATCAGTTTCTTTTTTTGCTAAACAGAAATTCGAAGTAATGAATAACTATAATAATGCTTTTGTAAATTTGAATTTTAGTTTAGCAAAAAATATTGTAGAATGTGTAAGAGATAAATTCATTAATGGCGAAATAGATAAAGTTATTATATTTAGCAACGAATTTATCAATGTATTAAAACAAGAGCCAAAGTCTATCGAATTATTACCTATTGAATCAACTAGTATTAATGCAAACGGTAATAAGAAAATAGATTATATTTTTGAGCCCAATATTAAGAGCATAGTTGATGATATTTTACCAAAAGTTGTTGATGTTAAAGTTTGGCGTTCATTATTAGAATCTAATACAGCTGAGCATGCTGCCCGAAGAATAGCTATGGACAATGCTACCCGCAATGCAAATGATCTAATAAATTTCTTAGAACTACAATATAATAAGGCACGACAAGCTGCAATTACTACCGAAATGTTAGAAATAGTAGGTGGTGCTGAAGCACTACAAGGATAAAATTTATTAATAAGAATCCTGAGTAATATTTGAATTATGATTTTTTTCTCGGGATTCTACTGCCAATAAATCTTTATATCTTATTACCTTATCCCTTAATTCCATATCCTCATTTGCTAATATCTGAATAGCTAATAAACCAGCGTTTTTGCCGCCACCTATTGCAACAGTAGCTACTGGTACACCAGAAGGCATTTGGACAATAGAGAGCAATGAGTCAAGACCATTCAGTGCTTTGCTTTGTATTGGAACTCCTATTACAGGGAGTGGGCTAACAGATGCTAACATTCCGGGTAAATGCGCTGCTCCACCAGCACCTGCAATTATTACTTTTATACCTCTCTTATGAGCAATTTTACCATAATTTATCATATCTTCAGGAGTTCTATGAGCTGATACGACCCTTATTTCGTAATCTACTCCAAACTCTTTACAAACCTCTGCTGCTTGATTCATTGTGGGTAAATCAGAATCACTACCCATTACTATACCTATTCTATAATTGCCCATTGTATCCTTGCTCGTAAATCCTCAGTATATATGAAGAGTCATTATGTTTAATTAAATATTGTTTACAGATAGTATCTAGAAATGGAAAGGTGATCATCTGTTGTGTATTAATAGTCTCTGCTGTTTTGGCAGTTAATAAATCGGAAATATTATCTGGAAAAATCTGATCGTCTATTTTACTCAATACAGCATTCTTTTCTAATTTTACTAATTTTAGAAATGAATTATTTATAAATTGATATTTACCTGATGGAATTTCTAGAATAGACATAGGAAAAGGCATCAATTCTAAATAAAAATAAATCTGCCTGAGAGATTCGTGTAATAATTTAGTATTATTTTGAGATTCGTCATTCTTTTTCATTAACCATTGCTGATTCAATTCCAATTCTTTAACCCTCTCTACCAAATTATCATTTTCCGATTTAAGATGTTTAGCTAATTGAGTGATTTTATTTATCTTTACTTCTATATTAACATCCTTTGGAGAGTCTATCTTAGTAGATATAAATAAACCAATTGGTAATTTATTATGGTCGAATAGAGGAACTATTTCAAAATGTACTAATTTTCCATTAGTCTTTTTAGAATACTTAACTGGTGCTTGATTTGATTTAGCTTTGTCGTGTACTCTCAATCTTTCGCTATATTCTTCATTTGTCTCATTAGTAAAAAGATCTCTATATAATCTACCATGTAGCTGTGCATTTTTTAATATTTTTGCCTCGTCCGAAATATGATGATCTTTAGCCTTTTGATTCATAAGCAAAATCCTACCTCTCAAATCTAAGAGTGTTGCACCATATTCAATAGCTTCAAATATATTAGACAATAACAAATCTTTAGATTCTAAATCACTTTTTACTTTTTGCTCAAAGCGTTTTAAAAAGAAAGAAGATGGAATAAATCTAACATAAGCAGTTATTTTAAACTCTGATTTAGTTAATTTTACATTTAGATCGTAAATCTCTTCAGAAGCTAGTTTGCCAAACAAATCTAAATTGATATTCTTAGAAGTAGAATTTTTAAATGATAATAGGCTGTTGCTAATATCTACTTTGATAAATGGCTCATTCTCGTCATCCTTCTCAATATCTTCTTCTTCAATTAAATTGATGCAATGGTTTAATAGATCAACGAGATTTTTATATTTGCCATATAATTGATTAAGATTGCGAAATATTGGGTCAACTGCACCATAAGAAGAGATTATTTTATAATCCTTATCGCACTCGAAAATAGCTAATTCGCCAAAATTTATTAGGTTTACTAATTGTTCTTGGGATTGATCATATAAATGATTTACTTTTGCTAATTCATTTTTTAAACTTTCAATTTCACTCTTTAAATCATCAATTTCCATAATAATTTACTATTATTCTAAACGTATCATAAAAATACGTTTTATTTTTAAATAAATTGAAACATTTTTAAATAAATTAGAAATATTGTTATGATAATTTATAAATTATCGAAATTCACTTATAAAAAGTATGTAAAACTAAAATATTAGATATTAGGTTGATCAATAAATTTACTCAAAATACTACTATTGTCATTATATTTGAGCATATTTTCTACATATTTTGCTAATAAATCGAACTCAAGATTTACAATATTCCCAGATTTATAATTGTGAATACTTGTCTTTGCCCAAGTATGAGGTATTATAGCTATTGTCATAATATTACCGGATAAACGAGCCACTGTTAAGCTAATTCCATTTACACATATTGATCCATGCTCTACTATGTATTTAGCATAATTATATGGAAATTCAATATTTAATAATACACCTAAACTTTGATTTTCTATTGATAAAATTGTACCTATACAGTCAATATGACCTTGAACTATATGCCCACCAATTCTATCACCAAATCTCGATGCCCGTTCCAAATTAACTTTACTGCCAACACGTAGATTCTTAAGATTTGTTTTGCTTGTAGTTTCTTCTACTACTTCTACTACGAAAAAGTCGTTACCAAAATCAATTACGGTAAGGCATACTCCGTCTATAGCAATAGAGTCATCTATCTTAATGTCACTATTTATAAACTTAGATCTAATAGTGATTTTTCTTGCATTGCCATATATCTTAATCGAATCAATAATGCCAATTTCTTCTATGAGCCCTGTAAACATTATTATCTCTTCACTTTGTTTACTAATATTAAATCAATATTTCTCTTATCTAAGTTAACTCTTGTTATTTTTACTTTTAAACTTTGTCCAATTGAATATTTCTTTTTGGTTGATCTACCAATCAAGCAATAATTTGGCTCATCAAAAATATAGTAATCATCATCTAAATCTCGAATATGTAACAAGCCTTCTGCATATATTCTATCAAGTTGTACAAATAATCCGAAATTGGTTACTCCTGTTATATTACCATCAAATTCTTCTCCTACATATTGTTGAGCCATTACTGTATGCGTGAACTTAATAGAAGCTCGTTCTGCTTCCATAGCCAGTCTCTCTGTATTCGAAGTATGAATACCTACATCTTTCATAAATTGTTTTAAAAAGTTTAATCGGTTAGCATCAGGCTTATCCTTAATATATTCTTTTAATAACCTATGTACTATTAGATCTGGATATCTTCTAATTGGGGAAGTAAAATGAGAATAATGTTGAAAACCCAGACCATAATGACCAATATTGTTATGAGAATAAATTGCTTTAGCCATTGCCCGGATCAATACTTGATTTACAATCGACTTTTCTGGTTTATCTTCAAAAAAAGCAAGTATCTTATTAATATCTTGCGAACTATTTATTTTTTTGAAAACTTTGTGTTTAAAACTTGAAATAAAATTTAAAACTTCCTTCAATTTCTTTTGTTCTGGGGGTTCGTGTACTCTATATAAAAATGGTAAATTGCTTCTTAGATTATATTTTCTTGATTGCTTGTAAATAAACTCTGCTACACATTGATTAGCCAAGAGCATACATTCTTCTACCAACGAAGTAGATTTGGTAGTAGACTTCTGATATACATCTACAGGAAACTTATTATCGTCTAAAGTAAATCTATATTCTACGGTCTCAAAATTAATACCACCTTTGTTTAGCCTATTTTCTCTTAGTTGCGAGGTAAGTTGATATAGATTTAATATCAGCTCGCTATAATCACCAGTTTTAGTTTCTATAATATTTAAAGCTTCTTCATAAGTATATCTTCGTTTGCTTTCGATTACAGATTCGTTTAGCTGATAATTAATTACATTACCACTTGCGTCAATTTCAATAAAAATAGTAAAAGCATATCTTATTTTGTTAGGCTGCAATGAACAAATTACATTAGATAAATCTTCTGGCAGCATAGGTATTACTCTATCTACAAGATATACACTATTGCCTCTATTGCGTGCTTCGATATCTAATGCAGAATTCTCTAAAACATAATGAGAAACATCAGCTATATGTACACCCAATTTTCTATTACCATTTTCCAAAAAATGAAGTGATAGAGCATCATCAAAATCTTTAGCATCAATAGGATCTATTGTAATAATTAACTCATTACGCAAATCAATTCGCCCAAATGGTATATTATTTATAGGAGCTTTTTGTGATTTCGCTTCTCTGATGACCTCATTTGGAAAAGTAAGAGGTAAATTAAATTCTTTGATTATTGATTCATATTCTACAATAGGCAATCCAGCTTTGCCAATTATTTCAATTATTTCAGCAGTAGGGTTCTGAGATGGATCGTTCCATTGCAATAGCTTAGCAGATACTTTCTCACCTATACGAGCCTTATTTAATTTCTTTTCGGGAATTAGAAAATCTACATAATATCTCTCTTCATCGGGGATTATAAAGTAGAAATAACCATTATATTCTAAAGTACCAACTATTGGATTATTGCTTCTTTCTATAATTTCAATTACTTCGCCGTGTACTCTTCTTCCTTTTTTCTGAGCTAGTAACTGTACTTTTACCAAATCTCCATCGAGCCCAGTGTTCAAACGATTTAAATTAATACTGATTACAGGGATTTCATCAAACTTAGTTTCAATTATTCCTTTATCATGCTCGATTTTTAGGATACCTATTACACTATTATCTATAATATCTCTCGATCTACAGTATCTTCTACGAGTAGATTTATCAAGTATCCCATTTTGGATCATTTCATTGAGAGTATCTTTGAGAATAGAATATTCTTCGGAATTTGATTTAATTTTTAGATGTTTAGCAATATCTTTCAATTGGAAAGTTTGATTACTATCAAATAATTCAATTAATTCTTTATAAATAGTTTCTTTTAGCATTATTAATTATAGACCTGAACATGATTAGTATGTTGTAATGATTTAGTTAGTGCATTAATTGTATTAGATACTAATGAATTAACACCTAAATTCTTCTGATAAGACGCTAATCCAATACTAATAGTAACACTAAATTTAGTACTGTCAAATTCAATAATCGAATTAGCAACATCATTTCTAAATCTCTCGGCAATTAATTTCAAATCATTAGGTTTCTGATTGATAAAAATAATACCAAAAGTCTCACTATCTATCCTACCAGTTATCTCGTATAATTTAGTATATTTTTTAGATATCTCTAAAGCATTATTAACAGCCATACCTAATCTATCAGCATATATGTTAGGATCTAACGAAGCATATTTATCTATTCTAAACATACAAAGAGATAGATTACCTTCCCCTAATATATCTATCCTTGATATTTCTTCGTTAAGACGTTGATAGAAAGCTGTATTATTATACAACCCAGTATTTCTATCTACAATACAAGAAGTTCTATATAAATTAATTAGATTAAATCTTTCTAAAGTAACAGCTAAATTATTACTAAGTACTTGCAATATTGATATATCAAAATCACTTAATCTCTCCAAAGGAGTAGATTCTATAAAAATTGCTCCATAAATACCGTTGTTAGTTTTTAAAGGAGTTGCTAAAAATTCACCTGACAAAAACTTAGCTTCTTTATTAATTGCCCTTTTTATATTAACTAATTCAATACCAGATAGAAAAATAGTATCACCATCAATAATACATTTACCCAATACAGAACTTGTAAAATCTATTTCTAAATCTAATGATCGCTGTTTACCATCATCATAAATATTGATAGCCCAATTTTCATTATCATAATTATATGTAGCAATACCTACGGTATAACCAACAAACATTCTCTTGACTTCATCAATAATCATAGAATACAGAGTATCTTTGGTGATTCTATCGCTCAATACAATATTTTGAAATTTGTTGATAATATCAAGTGTTTTGGCTGCTTCTATTAGATCAACTTTGTGAGTATAGCTTTTTACTAAACCAGAAATAAGTTTAGAGAACTGACCCATAAACGAAACGGTTGCCGAATCAAAACAATCTTTATTGGTAGAATCAGCACACATTACACCTATCACCATCTCATTCCATATAATTGGAATACCTATGAATGATTGAATCTCAACTTCATTAGAATAATAAGGTATGAGATCTCTAACAGCTGCAGGATTTATCTCCAAAAGAATTTCTGGCTTTGAATTTCGTATTATCTGCGAAATAATATCGTTAGAAACAGCAATCTTACGCTTAAGCTCTATTGATTTGTCTTTGTCGGTAGTAAAAGCCTCTATTGAGAAGTTCTCAGATTTGTTATCTACTAATACTAATAATACAGAATTACTATCTGTAACAGACTTTATAATTAAAAGTATTCTAGATATGAAATAATCAAACTCTAATTTTGGTTCTTCACCTATCAAAATATCAGTTTCAAAAAAGTAATTAGTAGGGAACTCTATCTTTTCTTTCGATTCTTCGATTGGGCTTTTTTCGTTAATATTAGCAGAAGTGTTTTGCTTAGTATTTGCTACATTTTGATTGGTATTTATTTCTTCTTTAGTCTCATTAATAGGTAAAGTATTAGCATTATTTGATTGATTAGATACTGCTTTGCTAGTGCTGATATTCTTTACCTGCTCTTCTTCAAATAATTGTTGATTAGTATCTTCTACCTTACGTTTAATTGTACCTATGATTCTTACTGAAGATATGCCTTCGCCAAATTGAAGTGGTGATTCGATATGTGATCTTTCAGATTTGGTTATTACATCAGGTTTATCATTAACCGAAGCTCCATTTGCTACTTCTTTTGGATTGTATGTTCTGCTTATAGTGCTATCATTAATATTGGAATCTATAGCTTCGATTGGACTAAAAGGAGCCATATCATCATCACCAAACTTGTAATCAAAATTTTCTACTGTCTTTCTGATGCCTTGCGAATCTTGGGTAGTAGTCAATTCATATTCCTTAGCTACAGATTTCTTTTTGATAGCATTGGCATCTACTATATCGCTTAGCCTACTAGAAATTAACATAAATAAAGCAATAATTCCTAACAATGCTACGCTTATACCAATCATTTTTAAAGCAATATCATCTAAAAATATTGCTATCAATACACCTGAGATTATTACCACCACAGATAATATATCTCCAGTATTGAAAAAATTTTTAACACTAAAATTTTTATTAGCCATACACTTACAAGAAAAGATAATGATATTAAGCAAATAATTAGATTAATTATAAGCTAAATTACATAAATTTTCTCCCCCCGAAAAAATTGTTGCAATTATCTTAAAATAATTATGTAAGATAACTATTATTTGTTAATTATAAAAGGATTTTTTTTATATTTTATACATTCCAAGTAGTTTCCAATTACGATTAGTATTTACTTCTTGCAAAATAATATCGTTGTTGACTTTATACTCTATATTAAATTGAGAATTAATCTTTAATTCTTCCAAAATACCTTTTGGTTGTAATTTAATATAATAATTGGAGTAACCCTTAGCATTATCTACGTCAATAATATAACGAATAGAAGGTATTATCGCTTTATCGCCTTTAAGAGATTTAGCAGATAGAGACTGGCCTTCAATAATAAAAGATTTTAAATTAAAAGATTTTAATTTGAATTGTGCAGAGTCCTGAATAGTAGCACCTTCAATATCATATTGAAGGTTTTTGGTCCAAAGCGAATCTATAGCTATTCTCTGTGAAGGATAAAAGCTTTTAACTACATCAAAATATGTTGATAAATTTGTTTTCTCTATTCTATCAGACCATACAAATAAGTTTAATGTATCTGAAGGTTTAGTTAAAGGATCATTTAGCATTTTAATTCTCTTTTCATATATTTCGCCATTAATATTTCCAACTTCAAAATAAGGTGAATATACAAAATTAAATTCTAAACCCAGAGGGACCATATATCCCAAATAATCATCTATTTTGGGAGGTCTCAATTCATCATCTTGCGAATTGTAATAAATCTTAACATCAGCTGTATTAAAGCTATATTCAAGAGAATCTACACTAACATTAATTTCCTGTATCTTTTCCTTGTCAGGTGCACTTGGAGCTGATAACGAAAAATAATATTTGATTATTCGTGTATAGGATTTTTTGGAACTATCACTAAATATACGTGTGAATTTAGTTGTATCAGTCAATTCATATACTAATTGAACATTCACAGGGAAGTAACTTTTTAATGTATATTTGAGAGCATTATCTTGTTTAGCAAGAGTATTTCCTTTTTCTTGAGCTAAAGCCAAATTAAGTCCCAAGAGAGTTAAAAAAATTATTAATTTATACATAGCATTATTTCTCCAAAAAATAGACTGAGTTTTTAAACATAGACCAAACGGCAAGTGTCATACCGTCCCAAATATCACCTGAACGTATCAATTGCTCAAAAGTATCAAAATGTATATTCAATATTTCAAATTCTTCACTCTGATCAGGATTACTATTTTGCTTAATTATATCCTTAGCGAGATACACATTGCATATTTCGTTAGTTACACCATTAAAAGGATTAAAACTACCAATTTTGATTAAATTGTGAGTATTATATCCAGTTTCCTCTATCAATTCTCTTTTAGCATTCTCATCAATCGAAAATATAGTTTTGCATCCGCCACCGGGAAATTCTAAACTATTTTTTTGGTTGAGATACCTAAATTGCTTTACCATTATCATACTTTTAAGAGTTAAAAGGGGAATAATCATTACCGAGCCTTTAGTTTCGATATAATGAAATTCCCCTATTGTCAAATCAGGCAAAGTATATAAATCTCTTTTGTAATCCCAATAGGGATTGTTTGCCAATATATCGGTTGATATTTGACTATACTTTTTGTTCATTAATTATTAATAGATACTACTTCGCTTTCACTAAAAAAGAATGCAATTTCTCTTTTAGCATTATCATCAGAATCTGAGCCATGAATAGCATTTGCTTCAATATTAGTACCATAAATAGCTCTTATAGTTCCAGCATCAGCTTTTTGAGGATCAGTTGCACCAATTAATTTTCTAAATTCTTCTACAGCATTATCTTTTTCTAAAGCTATTGGCACTATTGGTCCACTTGTCATATATTTTACCAAATCGCCAAAGAAAGGTCTTTCTTTGTGTACAGCATAAAATTCCTTTGCAATTGAATCTGATATTTTTGTTAATTTCATAGCCAATACTTTAAAACCTGCTCCTTGAATCTTTTCGATAATTCCACCAATTGCATTTTTTTCAACAGCATCAGGCTTGATAATTGCTAATGTTTTATTCGACATTTTTTCCTCTAAGATTATATATATTTTTTATAAAAATTTAATTATACTATTTTTTTGCTTTGCTTTTAGTAGCAGTTTTCTTAGCAGCAGTTGGCTTGATATTCATTGCTTCTGCAACTGTCTTTCCAATTAGTGCTGGAGTCTCTACTACATGGATACCAGCTTTTTTAAGAGCTTTAATCTTATCTTCGGCCGTACCTTGACCACCTGAAATAATTGCACCTGCGTGGCCCATTCTACGTCCCGGAGGGGCAGTTCTACCAGCAATAAAAGATACTACAGGCTTTTTAACATACTTTTGAATATATTCGGCTGCTTCTTCCTCTGCATTTCCACCTATTTCGCCTATCATCACAATAGCTTCTGTGTCAGGGTCATCATTAAACAATTTGATAGCATCAATATGCTGAGTTCCAATAATTGGATCGCCACCAATACCAATACAAGTAGATTGGCCAATACCTAGATCACTTAATTGCTTTACAGCTTCGTAAGTTAAAGTGCCAGATCTTGATACTACGCCTACATTGCCTTTTTGATGAATAAATCCGGGCATAATTCCAATTTTTGCTTCACCGGGGGTAATTACTCCCGGGCAATTTGGACCAATTAATCTTGAATTACTTCTTTTGAGAGCTTCACGTACGGGTATCATATCTTTTACAGGGATACCTTCTGTAATACATATTATAGTAGCTATTCCGCCATCGATAGCTTCCAAAATAGCATCAGCAGCACCAGCAGGTGGTACAAATATTACGCTTGTATTTGCTTTGGTCTCTTTTACTGCATCTTTTACAGTATTAAAAACAGGAATAGGCTTTTTAAACATCATATCGGCTTTGCCTTCATAAGTTTGCCCGCCTTTGCCGGGGGTAACTCCGCCAACTACATTAGTGCCATATTCAATCATTTGAGATGTATGAAATGTACCCTCAGAACCAGTGATTCCTTGAACTATTAATCTAGTATCTTTTCCAACTAAAACGCTCATCTTTATATCCTATTAAAAATAAAATTTAATTTTCAATTTTCTTAAAAAGTGTATCTAAATCATTATTGTAAAGTATTAAAATAAAAATTATTTTAGTAATTGCCTAAAAAGCATTAATTAAATGATTTAGATTTAAATTACCATCATTTTTAGTAATACCTATAAAATCAAATCTACAATTCTGATTATGCAAATTATTGATATACAGATATGCCTCAGCTACTTTTCTAATCTTTGCTATCTTAGATAGACTTATTGATTGTTCTGGAAGCCCAAATTTATCGTCTTTCCTATATCTAACTTCTACAAAGACAAGGCAATCCTTATCTAACGCTATAATATCGATTTCTCCTACATTACCGAATGTGAAATTAGTTTTAATTATTTTATATCCCTTTTCCGTTAGGAAAGCTACCGCTTCCCTTTCATAATCAAAACCGATTTTTCGAGTATTATCAGTCGTTCGTATTTTCATCTATATTATTATCTTCTATTGGTACAGGGTAATCGCCGGTAAAACAAGCAGTGCAATAACCTACACCTTTGTCTTTTGGCATAGCTGCAAGCAAATTCTCCTTTGAAAGATACCGAAGAGAATCTACGCCGATAGCTTGGCCAATTTCCTCATCTGTATTATAATGATTAGCTATTAATTCATCTGTACTTGGAAAATCCATTCCATAATAGCATGGGAATTTAACTGGTGGAGATGATATTCGCATATGTATTTTTTTAGGATTAGCATCTCTTACCAATTTTACTAAAGATTTAGAAGTAGTACCTCTGACTATTGAATCATCTACCAATACTATTACCTTATCTTGAATTACTCCATCAACGGTATTGAATTTAGTTTTTACTTTAAATTCTCTCGAGCCTTGCCCCGGAGTAATAAATGTACGTCCTACATAGTGAGAACGAATTAGACCCAATTCAAAAACAGTTGGCGAATTAAGTTGATTATTCATACGAGCATACCCAATAGTAGCAGTATTAGCACTATCTGGTACTGGAATAGCTCTTATTTTATCATCATCTATTACTGGGCTTTCTTCCGCTAATAATTTTCCTAATTTCCTACGAACTTTATCAACTGAATGATTGAATATTTTGCTATCAGGCCTAGCAAAATAAACATATTCGAAGATACAATGCCTTGCTTCTGGAGTTGTGTCTTCAATCTTATAAGATTGAATATTACCTGTTTCTATAGTTTCTTCATCAATTACAATTATTTCGTTATGCTGTACACTCCTAATATATTCGGCAGAAATAATATCAAAAGCTGCTGTCTCCGAAGCTGCGATATATGCATATTTCCCATTTACTTTTATCCTACCAATACTTAGTGGTCTAAACCCATGAGGATCTCTTGCAGCATACATTGCATCATCGGTGAGCATTACTAACGAATATGCACCTTTTGCTGTTTTTAAAGCTGACTGTACTTTGTCAATTACATTTATTTCTTTGCTTTTGGCTACTAAATGAAGAAACAACTCACTATCGGTAGTTGTCTGCATTATAGAGCCCTCATTGATTAACTGATTGCGTAATGTCTTAGTATTAGTCAAATTACCATTATGAGCCAAAGCCATTAAGCCATGATTATATATCATATTAAAAGGCTGAATATTTAAAGATGAAGATTGCCCAGTGGTAGAATATCTATTATGGCCTATAGCCATATCACCTTTTAGCACATCACTGAATATTTCTTCTTTATTAAATACATCCATTACAAGACCTTCGCCTCTATGATAAGCATACTTTTTTTTGTTCTTCTCTTCGTCGAAATATACACTTGTGATTCCACTTGCTTCTTGACCACGGTGCTGCAAAGCATGTAATGCATAAAATACTAAAACTGAGGCTTCTGGATGACCGTAGACACCTACTACTGCACAATTGGGGCGAGCTTTATCTTTGTTGTTGAGATCAATTTCTACGTTTGTATTGTTAGGATGAAATATCATTTTCGATTTTCATATATTAGTAAAGTACAAAAATAATGAAATTTTGCTTGATTTGAAACAAAATTAAAAAAGTCTTTTGTTGTTTAACAAAAGACTTGTACGTTTGTAGCGGGACTAGGACTCGAACCTAGAACCTTCGGGTTATGAGCCCGACGAGCTACCATTTGCTCCATCCCGCGATTTAGATTTACAAAAGTAATAAAAAGTATTGAATAAAAAAAACTATATATGAAAAAATTTACTAAAGATCAAAATAAATGCCTTAGCTACCATACTTACCAAGCTGTAACTGCTAACGCAGGCTCTGGAAAAACTAGTATTCTAGTACAGAGATATTTGAATATTCTATACAAAGAAGTTTTGTATGGCAATTGCAAAATTGAAGATATTGTAGCTATTACATTTACTAAAAAAGCTGCCTCCGAAATGCAAACTCGAATTATAAAAGAATTGAATTCTGAAATTAATTTAGAAAATGATATTGAGAAGCGTTATAAATTAGAGCAAATTCGTAATAATATGATATATGCTAGAATATCAACGATACATTCATTTTGCGGTCAATTGCTGAAAGAATATCCAATTGAAGCTGGCGTAGCATACAATTACCAAGAATTAGATGATTACGATAGAGATGTCTTGATAGAGCAATCCATAGATGAAATATTCGAATTAATAGTTGATTATCAAACTAAAAAAAAGCTATTTATCAACGATATTATTGAAGTCTTTGGGTATGAAACTGTAAATTCATTTATAACCTCTTTGCTCAGAAGTAATGAAAATGCTCGACTTATCTATGATTTCTATATAAAAAGTGATTCGGAAATTATAAATATCTATGAAGATGAATTTAAGAAAATTCTAATAAAACCTATAATATTGATTTCTGAAAATTATTTAGATTATTTTATTAAAGAAAGTAGTATTGTAAATAAAAAATATCTTAATAAATTGATTGAAATTAATAATTTTATTAAAAGCTATTACTATAAACTTGATAATATTGAATTTGACGAATTAATGATAATAGTTGCCAAACTAAATACATATCTATCATTTAAAATAGGATCAAGTTTTTTGAGATCTATATTAATAAAATCGTATCCTGATTTTCAAAATAATTTCGATATAATTAATCTAATATTCAATAATACAGCAATATCTTTTGATAATATTAAAATTTTTAAAGGAGAATTTAATGATAAATATATAAAAATATCAACTATTAAGATCAGGGATAATTTTGAATATTATACTAAGCATATTAAATACCTTATAGAATTGTCCCAAATAATTAATGAAAATTTTAATAGAAAAAAATTAGCAATACCTGCACTTACATTTGATGATATTTTGTTAAAAACACTAGAGCTGCTAAAAAATAATAATTATGATGTTAGAAATAAAATCAGATATAAAATAAAATACTTATTAGTAGATGAGTTCCAAGATACTAATCATCTACAATATGATATAATCAAATATATAATCCAAAACGATGAAAATAGTACATTAGGTGATAAAACTAAATTATTTGTAGTAGGAGACGATAAGCAAAGTATATACGGATTTCGTTCTGCGGACGTAAGAATATTCAAAACTATCAAAGAAGAAATTGAAAATTATAATAAAAATAATCATAATATTGAAGATAATGGAATTATATTCCTAAAAGAAAGTTTTAGAATGCTACCTGCTATTACCGCTTTTATCAATTTAGTATTTGCAAATTCTATGCGAAGCGATATATCTGAGTTTGATACCGATTATAATGAATTTGTAAATGGTAGAATTAAATTAGAAGGAGATAAAATAGTAAATAATGGAAGTGTAAATTTTTTGATGACTTTTGTACCTAAAAATTCAACTGATAAAAATTCAATAGAAGAAGAAGACAACAATTCTAATATTGAGAATGAAGATATGAACTCTGAGGCTAAAAGAATAGCAGACTTCATTAACTATATCACTAATAACGAAGAAGAAAAATATAAAATAGAAAAAGATGGCATATTAATAGCTCCTAAATATCAGGATATAGCTATCATTGCTCGCAATCGAAGTATATTCCCTCAAATAGGAGAAATGTTGCTACGAAGAGGGATACCTTATGAAATATCAAAAGGAACAGGGTTCTTTCAAGCAATGGAAATTATCGACCTAATATCTGTTCTTAAGTTTTTCGCTGATAATAATGATAATATTTCTTTTGTATCTGTACTCAAATCTCCAATGTTTAATTTAGATGATAACTACTTGATTAAAATATCAGCTATCAACCGAAGCAATAATTATTGGGAAAGATTCGAGCAGTTTTATTTTAAAAATCCTGATGATTTGTTAATAAGTAGAGCATATAAAATTTTAAATGAATTTAAAAACTATGCTGATAAACTACCAATGCAATTGCTCCTGCTGTTATTGATTGAGAAGACATCATTGATTGCTACTGTTTCTAATTCTCATAAGTCCCAGCAAATCAAAGCGAATATAGATAGATTTTTGGATTATGTTAAAAATTTTGAATCTAAAGGCTTCAAAAATATAAGTGATCTCATTCTACAAATCAATACACTTATGGAAAATTCCTCCGAACCAGAAGCCGCTGTATTTACGGGTGGTAATTCAGTAAAAATACTTACAGTACACTCGTCAAAAGGCTTAGAATTTCCAATAGTTATCTTAGCTAATACTAATTATTATCCAAGAAATGATAGCGTATTGATAGATAAAGATTTTGGTGTTAATATTAAATTTGCTAAAAAATCTGATGGCATAATTGATAGCATTCTTACTACACCTATCAATAATTTAATCATTTATAGACAGAGAATAGCTGAAGAAGCTGAGACCAAGCGATTACTCTATGTAGCTCTGTCGCGAGCAAAAGATCATTTAATTATTAGTAGCAAAATAAAAGAAAATAAAAAAGAAGGGTTCGAATCTCCGAGGACATTTCTAAAAATACTATTTGATTCTTTGGGAAAAATGAATAATATAAATCGAGATAGTGAATTAATTGCAATTAAATCGAGCAATATACATATTATTAAAGAGATTAGTAATAATTTTAAGATTTACTTAGATAATACTCAAAAAATATTGCCATATAGCATCGATATAGAATTTATTAATAATTTTAAAAAAATTGATATAAGTAAAAATGAAATAATAGATTTTAATAAAAAAATAAGAGATAATAAAATCGAGAGTTTTCATACTGTTGATGCTATATCTGCTACCAAACTAACTTCTTTTTTTACAGATCAAATAGAGTATGATTTTAAATATTTTCTTGGACTTACCTCCAAAACCGATACCAATTTAGAAGGAATATTTGCTGACCCAGATAGAGATGATGAGCAAATCATAGGTGCTCGTGCTGGCACATATATACACTATTTAATGCAAAACATCAACTATTGGCTACCTCAAAAAGATTCAATTGATATGAAGAGAATTGAAGAAATACTTATAGAAATTGAGAATAAATTTTCCTCAAAAATTAACGATAAATTAAAAGAACGAATTATTAGCGAATGCTCAAATATTACAAAAACTAAATTTATTAGTAGAAATTATGATAAGCTAAAAAATGCTAAATTCGAAATAACATATTCGATGCCTATAAACGACAATATATTAAATACAACAATAGATATGATGATTTACGAAAATAACAATGTGATAATTTGCGATTGGAAAACCAATAAGGCCACTAAACCGTCTGATATAGCTGAGCAATATCAAATTCAGATGAGAACGTATGCCTTTGTATTAAGTTATATTTATCCATTGCAAAATGAATTTATCTGTAAATTATTATTAACCAGACTAGCTAAAGATAATTGCGAAGATAATGAATGGATATATGAATATAAATTCCAAAGAAATGAATTATTAAACTACAAAGAATTACTTTTAGAAAATATTAATTATATGAAATATCCTATTGAGAAAATACAAAAATTTAATATTAGTTTTAATTTTAATGATTATTAAGAGAGTATAATGACACAAAACTTTAGAAAAGAAAAAGACACAATGGGGGAAATTGCAGTTCCTGCTGATGTGTATTATGGAGCCCAATCGGCACGTTCACTTATTAATTTCCAAATAGGTAGCGAAAAGATGCCCCGTGAACTAATTCGAGCTATGGGTATATTGAAAAAAGCCGCTGCTATTACTAATTCAGAGCTGGGAGTATTGGCTAAAGAAAAAGCCGAATTAATAGTGCAAGCTGCCGATGAAGTGATAGAAGGCAAACTTGATGCACATTTTCCACTCTCTGTATGGCAGACTGGATCTGGCACTCAATCCAATATGAATACCAACGAAGTAATATCTAATCGTGCTATTGAAATAGCTGGCGGAGAATTAGGTTCTAAAAAACCCATACACCCTAATGATGATGTAAACAAGTCGCAAAGCTCTAATGATACTTTCCCTACAGCTATGCATATTGCTTCTGCAGATATATTAAAAAACAAAGTTTTACCAGCAATTAAAAAATTAAGAGATACATTAGATAGCAAAGCTAAGCAATTTGATAAGATAATTAAAGTAGGTAGAACTCATCTTATGGATGCTGTTCCATTAACTTTAGGGCAAGAGCTATCAGCATACGTGCAGCAATTAGACAATGCTACTCATAGAATAGAATTAGTATTGCCGGGATTATATGAACTTGCTTTAGGCGGTACAGCAGTTGGAACTGGCTTGAATACTCATCCAGATTTTGCTATCAAATCAGCTCAAACTATTGCAATGCTCACTAATTTACCATTCGTTAGCGCACCTAATAAATTTGAAGCTCTTGCTGCTCATGACGCTATTGTATTTGCTCATGGAGCATTAAAGACTTTAGCTGCTTCACTTATGAAAATTGCTAACGATGTAAGATGGTTAGCTTCTGGACCTCGCTGTGGATTAGGAGAAATCTCTATACCTGAAAACGAGCCCGGCTCATCAATAATGCCGGGGAAAGTAAACCCAACTCAATCAGAAGCTATGACTATGGTTGTAGTCCAAGTAATGGGTAATGATGCTGCTATTAATTTTGCTGGTACACAAGGTAATTTTGAACTTAATGTATTCAAACCAGTTATGATATACAATTTCTTACAATCAGCTAGATTGTTAGCCGATAGTATGCTTATGTTTGATGAGCATTGTGCTGTAGGAATAGAACCCATACCTAATAAAATCAAATACTATGTAGAAAATACTCTAATGTTAGTAACAGCACTAAATCCTCATATAGGATATGATAATGCAGCAAAAATAGCTAAGCATGCCCATCAAAACCATTTAACACTTAAAGAATCTGCTGTGGGACTTGGATTTTTGACTGCGGAAGAATTTGATAGCAAAGTTAAGCCAGAAGATATGCTTGGCCCGAATATTTAGAAATTCTATAATATTATTAATATATAGCCTGAACATATATAATTTGTGTTCAGGCATATTTTTGTTAATTTTGTATTTATTATAATTTATCTAACCCTTTATCTCGATTTGATATTATGAAAATCAATTTAATATTTGTGGTGATTGCATTGCTTAACTTGAATTTATTATACTCACAAAGCGAGGAATTATTTCCAATTGGAATTAATATTGGATTCCAATATACCAAAGATAATGCAGACAAAATAATATTAAATGGCGATTCGACATGCTGTCCCGGAGAGATGAATGGCGATGGTAATAGCATTAATTATGGTATATTTTATCAATACCATAATCCATTTAATATTGATTATTTATCTCTGACAATAGGTTTGGATTATAGTAACTATTCATCGTTGATTTTTTTTGATGAAAATGAAGCTATAAATATTAATGGAGAGCCATTTGTTGGAAAAATTAGGCACTCTATAGAGTTAAAAGTACATTCAATAAAACCAGAAATTGGGCTAAATTACAATTTAATTCCATTCTTTGTTCAATATAAATTAAGTTTAGAATATATATATCAAAATAATTATACCCAAAAAGAAGAAATAATATTGCCGATTGATAGGGGTGTATTCGAAGATACACAGCAGCGAACAAGAAATTATAATAACTCCTCAATCAATACTCTATCGTTGCCTATTTCCAATCAATTTATTATTGGAATATTGATTAATATGAGACCAAATTTATTAATTTGCCCCGGACTTTCTTTTGGATATCGCACTTCTATTTTACCTAACCACAAATGGGATTACTTATTCTATGGCATTAATTTAAATGTTAAATTTATTAAATAAAGAGATATTGACTATAATCCTAAAAGCTCTAAGTATAAATTAATCAATAAAATATTATATATTAAAATTGCTTATTTTTGTAGATAATATAATCATAAATATAATTAAGAGGTATTAAATGCCAATTACTTTGAATGGGAATAGCTTAACAATTGAAAAAATGGTAGAGATCGCAAGAAATAATGAGAATATTGAGTTAGCTTCCGAATCTATTGAATTAATTAAGAAATGTAGAAAAGTATTAGAAGAAAAAGTAGAGAAAAACGAAATAATGTATGGTGTCAATACTGGAATAGGTGAATTTTCCGAAATAGTATTGAATGAAGAGCAAATTAAAGAATTTCAAAAATTTCTCATATACAATCATGCTGCTGGTATTGGAGAACCAATGCCTATATCTTTTGTGCGTGGTGCTATGGCTTCAAGAATTAATGTACACGCTCATGGCAACTCTGGATGCAGAATAGATATTACCCAAACTTATGTAGATATGCTAAATAAAGGTGTAACCCCAGTTGTGTGTCGCAAAGGTTCAGTAGGAGCATCTGGCGATTTAGCTCCAATGTCTCAAATCGCCCTATCTCTAATGGGCGAAGGTGAATCATTCTACCAAGGTGAGCGTATGCCTACCAAAATTGCTATGGAAAAAGCTGGGATAGCTATACCTGGACTTAAAGCAAGAGATGGATTAGCATCTATAAATGGCTCAAATTTTATTACAGCAATTGCCTCACTCCAAATTTACGATATGA
>JBDHXE010000006.1:0-36331 GCA_039810525.1 Chlorobiota bacterium
TATGGTTTAGAAAGTGCCAACATTGTTTCGTAAATTATAATTTAAATTCAATTATATTAAGGAGCTTTTATGAAAAGAACATTTTTACTAATTCCACTAATTTTATTAGTTACTTTTCAACTATATTCTCAAGTTACACTAAAACAATATACTCTAAAATCAAATTTAGAGTATGCGAGAAGCCAAGCAGAAGCTGCTGGTTACATCGATCCAGTTTTTGTAGCAGCATTTGCTCAAAATAATACTATTCAATATCAAGGTATTAATTTTAAAGTTACTTACAATTTGGAAGAAGGCACAAGTGATGCTTGGATTTATGGGTTCAGAGCAAAAGATATTCCTGAGCAATTAATAGCTCTTTTGGTTGTTGAAACTAGTTTTGGGAAGCAAGCTATAAACATACCTTTAGAGAATATAACAGCATCTGGATATTCAACTTTTGGTAATTTGGACGATTATAATTTAGATGATAGTGATGAGATTGCCTCTTTAATGCAAAAGGATCAATCGTTTAATCAATATTATGAAAGTAACAAACCATTCGACCAACTCACAGTGGCAATTTTTGTAAGTGCACCAAGCCCATTATTTATAGAGAATGAGCCGTATTGGGCATTTATTATGGAGAAAAATAATAATATTAAAACTTGTGGGATACACGTTGTTAGCAAAGAAGTTGTTTGTAGTCTTACAGATATTAAAGACAACTCTATAAACTCTAATATAAATGTTTACCCAAGTCCAGCAGACGATTATGTAGAAATTACTGATATTAATTCAAATATGAATATATCAATTTATGATATTTATGGAAGAGCGATTGACAATGCTCCATATACATTTAATTCAAGCGGTATTAATATTAATTTACAAAATGTTAGTAGTGGGATATATTTTTTAAAAACAAATAATAGGAATATAATGTTTATTAAGAAATAGTTTATAACTAAAACATTAGATTAAGTGCGATTATAATTAAGTATTAATCGCACTTTTTTTAATAATTGATCATTTCTTTTTTTTCAAAATCATATAGGGTTAATTTTCTTAATTCAAAATATGATAACCAATAATTTTTCAGAGTCTGTATAAAAGCTCTAAAAGCATTATCTTTTTCATTCTGAGCTATGAATAATTGTGTCAAATCTATCTTCCCTATTATATATCTATTTTTAGCAACATCAAATCTTCTGGTTGCTATCGTATCGGCTTTTTGTGAGAGCTCAACTTGTGCTTGTAATAGTTTAAATTTTGATACTTGATATTTGATGTCTAATTCGAATTTCTTTTTATCTTGTAAGTTTGTAGATTCAACATTTTGTTGATTATTCATTGCAACTTCAATCTCAGCACTACTTTTACCCCATAAGAATAGAGGTATTTGAATATTAAGGTTAATATTTTGTTGCTGAAAAGGGTTTTGATAAGCATCTTTAAGTATCTCAGCACTTTGGTTCAACCCAAAGCCAGCAGAAATAGTAGCATTAAATCCATATTTTCTTTCAATTGAATTTAGATTTCTATCGGCTTCTATTTTTTTAATGTCTAAATCTACCATAGTCGGTCTATTTTTGCTAGCTTCGTATATTGCTTTATCAAGTGGAATATCGAATTTGTTGAAAGTAAGCGGTGGTATAATTTCAAAATTAAAATCTTTTTCTAAATTTAGAAATAATTTGAACTCTTCTATAGCATTATTGTAATCTAAAATAGCATTTTCTAAATCATTTTTAGCGTTGAGAAGTGCTAATTCGCTTTGGAGTAATTCATTTTCAGCGATTTTGCCTACATTAAATCTACCTTTGGACAATGTAAGCAGAGTATCATTGATAGATACATTAAATTCTGCATTTTTTACATTCATTTGCGCTATGTATATATTAAAAAACCTTTGAGTGGATTCTTGTGCTATATTTTCCATATCTTCGATATATTCATTTTTACTTTTGTGGTACTTCATTTCTTCTATTTCGTTGTCCCAATATAGAGAATTGAATTGAAATAATGGCTGAATTATAGCTAATTGAATTGGTGTAGCGCCCCATTGTGAAAATTCATTATTTTCTAATTGGTCAAACCTCGTCAAACCAGAGAAAACTGATATTTGAGTACCAGTAGCCACGAAGTATTGATTAATCTGGAGCCCTCCAGAAGAGTTTAATTGTGAAATTGGTCTATAAACAAGAGTTCCATCGTTTTGAGTAATTTGACTGATACGTCTCGATAACCCCGGCAAATTACCGCTTAAATTGATCTGTGGCAATAATCCTGCATTGAATGCATCGTAGTTCAATTGTTTTGATTTGATATTATTCATTGCGATTTTGGCGGATGTACTTTTTTGTTGAGCTATGCTAATACAATCTTGTAATGATAATTTTTGAATATTTTGTGAATATGAAATAATCACAGTTATGATTATTAATAATATAGACAGCCTAATAATATTAATCATCTTATTCATACCTTAATAAATTAATTGGATCTTCGAGTGATGCTTTGCGAGCAGGCATAATACCGAACAATAAGCCAACGCTAATAGAAACTAAGAATGATATTAGTACTGATGCTATTGTAACTATAGTTTTGATATCTGTAAATTGCTCAATGATGTAACTAGCACTTACCCCTAATATTATTCCTAAAATCCCTCCTGATAAGCTAATTGTAACAGCTTCGCTCAAAAATTGCAATAGTATATCATTTCTTTTGGCTCCAACTGCTTTTCTTACTCCTATTTCTTTAGTTCGCTCCAATACAGATGCTAACATTATATTCATTATCCCAATTCCACCCACTATTAATGATATTGAAGCAATGGCACCTAATACTAAATTAAATATTCTTTTGGTGTTTTGCTCTTGTACTAAAAGACTTTCTGGTACTATAATTTCGTAGTCTTGTACTTCATTATGGCGTCTTTTCATCATTCTATCAATAATCTCAGCAGATTTGGTGATATATTGATTGTTTTTGAAATGAATTGTAATTTTATCAAGTTGATTCAAATTATTGGATTCATTGGTGTTATTTCTACTGCTCTGCCTATCTAAATCTTTTTTAGTAATTAATGATCTATTAGAATATCTAATTAGCATTGTTGAAATAGGGATATATATATCATTATTAAAATCTCGAAGGTTGAGAATTTTAATATTATCTTTTGAAATATACTTCTCTCTAACTACTCCAATAATAGTCATCCATTGATCGCCAACTTTAATATGTTTATTAATAGGATCTTCGATAGGAAATAGTTTAGTTTTAATATTATTACCAATAATACACACAGGCATTGATTTGTCATATTGAATAGTTGTAAAATCTGTGCCTATTGCTATTTTAAAATTATTAATTGTAAAATATGAGCTATCTATTCCTACTAATTTAATATTTCGTTTCTGGTCTTTATTGATAGCTATGGTTTCAAAATTAATCTCAGGTGATACATACATTATGTTTGGAATATTCTCTCTAATAGCAGCAACATCCGATAAGTTCAATCCATGCGAGAACTTGGTCTTTGCGGCTTCTTTTTTATCTAAACCACTGTTTTCGTCTTCTTCATCTTTTTTTAATTTATCAATTTTCTTTTGATCTAAAGATTGAATTATAATATTATTGGTACCCAATAATTTCATTTTTTCGAGAATTTCTTGCTCAGCACCTTTTCCAATTGCAAGCATTGTGATAACAGATGCTACTCCAAAAATAATACCTAAAGATGTAAGCATAGCTCTAAGTTTGTTCTGAGCAATACTTTCTGCTCCTATTTTAAAATTATATGAGAATGTATTAATCATTTATTTAACATTATTAGCATTATTGTTAGTGATAAACTCATCTGGAATGGATAAGAATATTTCATCATTTTTGGATAGACCTTTGGTTACAATTACATCATTTTCGTTCATAGCTCCTATTTCAATATATTGTTTTTCTGTTTTAGATTTATTCCTTTTATAAACAAAATATAATTTCTTGCCATTGCTATCTTCGTTGTGTAAAGCTTCTAAAGGTATATATAGTGATTTAGGTATTGTAGAAACAATAATTTCGTTAGATGTTGTCATAGAAGGTAATAATGTAGTATCTTTTTCATTAATTGCAATAATCACTTCAAACACTTTGGAATCCGAGTTTCTTCTTTGCTCACCAATATTAGCTACTCTGGTAACATACCCAGTTAACTTTTTATTTGAATTAGCATCTAATCCAACTTTTACTATTTGTTTATCTTTAATCTTCTGAATATCAGTTTCATTGACATAAGTTACAGATTCCATATTTGTCAAATCGGGTAATGTAGCTACGATGGGATTCCAAGCATCAATTTGAGAGCCTACTACTTTTCTCCTACCATCCCATTCCTTAGCATAAATTACCATACCCGGTGCAGGTGCCATAATAGTAAATTCATTTAGAGTATTGGAATATAGTTCATAATTTTGCATTTCTTTCATTAGATCTGTGTTGATTTCGTCTAACTTAGCAATAGCTTGCTTTACTTTTGTTTGATAATTTTTTTTAGATTGTTCATAATTTCTTTGTGTTTTGTCGTAATCTAATTCAGTTTGCCTAATAATAGAAGGCGCTTCGTATTTGGATTGTTCTAATGCAATTTTCTTTTCTTCGAGGGAGAATTTGATATTTTCAATCTCATCTCGCGCATTAGACAAAGTAAGATTGCTATCTAATTTAGCAGATGTAAGCTGGGATTCTATTTTTTGAATATTTAGTTGAGAATCTTTGAGCATTTTCATTACTTCTGATTTATCTAATTCTGCTACAAAATCACCTGTATTAACAATAGTACCTTCATCAACTAATCTTATAATTTTAGTTTGCCATATACCAATCATTCTCATCCTCTCAGGTCCTCTTACATCCAATGATTTGGTTGCACGCAATTCTCCAGATACTACAACAGATATTTTAAAATCACCATATTTGGGCTGAATAGTCAAATTGTAATTATCTTGTTTGGGGTTTAGAAAATAGAACAAAACTGCTCCAATAATTAGGACAGTTGGAATGGAGTAAATTATTTTTTTCTTCATAAATTAAATTTGATATAAATAAAATTAGACGAAAAGTAAATTATAAAAGTTACAAACTAATCTTAATTGCCAAATTGTATATTAATTTTATTATTTTTACTATAAGTATATTTTGCAAATATAGTAATTTAAGACTTATGAACAATTTAATAGATAGACAGTTAGCAGAATTATTGAGTGAGACTGACGATTTTTTGGCAAATTGTGCTAATTTCATTGCATTGATATATAATAATTTTGAACATATTAATTGGTGTGGATTTTATTTTGATAATGGGAATGAGTTAATATTATCTGTATTTCAAGGGAAGCCTGCTTGTATTAAGATACCTTATAATTCAGGAGTTTGCGGGCATTCGTTTTCTAGTAACAATGTATTGGTAATTGATAATGTAAATTCATTTGAAGGCCATATAGCATGTGATATAGCATCAAAATCAGAAATAGTATTCCCAATATTGTATAAAAGCCAAGTAATTGGTGTTTTGGATATAGATAGTTCGGTATTTTCAAGATTTGATAATCAAATTCAACATCAATTATCATCTCTATTAGAACAATTTTTATCTAAAACAGATCTTTCAAAAATACATAAATATTACAATGATTAGAATTTCATATATTTTATTAATATTGATGACTAATATATCATTTAGTAAATTAGTAATTAATGAATTGATGCCATCGCCTATTTCTCCAGAGCCTGAATGGATAGAACTATATAATTATGGTGATAGTGATTTTGTGATAGATACTTTACTAATAGCAGACCCAAGTAAGTCAGTTAGGATTATTAATTTTTCTCTACAATCCAATTCTTATTGTATTCTATGTAATGATACATCTAAGCTAAAACAATCAAGAGAAATACCTAAAAGTTCAGTTTTATATCAATTAACTATGCCTACTTTGAATAATACTAGCGATTATATTAAAATTTCAAGTAATAAGGAATTAATAGACTCATTGTATTATGATATGAAATGGGGTGTTAAGGGTAAATCTTTTGAAAGAATTGACCCTTCGATTAATGTAACTGAGACAAACAATTTAAAAGTATCTGATGATAGCTCAGGAGCTACAGCAGGTAGAGCAAATAGTACTAATAATAATTTAATTAATGAAAATACTTATTTTACTATCAATGAGATAATGTATGATGTCAGCGATAATAACTCTGAATATATTGAATTATACAATTATAGTAATGATACAGCTGATTTAAAAAATTGCAAAATAGTAGATGCTACTGGTAAAGGTATTCATTTTAAAACAAATGTTTATATTCTACCGAAAAGTTATTTTGTAATATTTTGGGATACACTGATTTTTAATAGATTTACAGAGCTCAAAGCAAGAAAAAATTATTATTATTCTAACGAAAAAATAAGTCTAAATAATGATAAGGATATAATTATTATTACAAATTACAAAGATAGTTTAATCGATTCTGTATCATATAATAATAATTGGCATAATAGAGAGCTAAAATATACCACAGATATTAGCTTAGAGAAAATTGACGAAAATATGCCGTCTTACATAAGTAATTCTTGGAATAGTTCTACAAATATTTATGGAGGAACTCCCGGAGAAAAAAATAGCTATAATATAATAGATACTACAATTAATAAAATAGAAGTAGTTCCAAACCCTTTTTCTATTTCTAAATCGGGTGATAATTTTAAGTTAAAGTATATTACACCATATCAAAGTTCTAAAATAAACATAAAAATCTACGATACTAAGGGATTTTTGATATCTTATCCTATTAATAATCTTTTCTTAGGTAAATCTGGTACTATTAATCTACCAATTATTGATAATAAAAACAATAGATTAATTCCACAGCCTTATATAATTCTATTTGATGCAACAGATACAGAAAGCGGCTCTATATTTGAGCAAAAAGTTTTGCTGGTAATTGCAGAATAACTTATATTGTTTCCTTTTCTCTTTTTGGTATTTTGAAAGAAATTGCCAATAATACAAATGTAATTGATAGTAAAATTGTAAACGCTTTTTTGTAATTATCAAAAGCAAACATTGAGCCATTTAAGATAGAACCAAGTAGTGCAATTGATAATATTTGACCTGTATTAGTAGATATACTTACTAAGCCTTGCCCTGAACCTCTATTCAGAGAATTTGTATTGGTATTGACCATATATCTTAGAGGAGCGCCAAGTAGAAAAGATAATCCGAAACCAACTAATGTACCAGCTATGTAAAATCCATAAATTGTCTGGCTTATTAAATTAAAACTAGTAAAGCCCATAATCAAAACTACAATACCTATAATGATTGAAAAACGTGGACCTTTAGAATCTAATAATCTGCCTGATGTTGGAGCGCCTAGTGCCAAAGCTATTACCATTGGGATCATCATAAAACTTGCACTTGAATGACTTACATTAAATTGCTTCTCTGCAAATAATGGTAAAAACATTGCGATACTTTCAGCTATACCAGCTCCAAATCCTAATAAGTAGGTAACCACTAAATTCTGATTTTTGAATAATTTAATACTTACTATTGGGTTTTCAGACTTTTTCTCTATTTTGATAAAGATTGGTATTAGAATCAAAGAGAGAATTAATGGAAAGATGATATAGGGCTGTGTAATATTACTTAAAGTGTTTTCAGAATGTAGGCTATTAAGAGAGAATGATAAGCTTATTAAAATAGCTGAAAGTATTACTAACCCAATAAAATCAAATTTTTTAGTTTCTTTATTTTTGATAGTGGGAACTAATTTGTATGCAAAAAATATTATTACAATAGCAATTGGTATATTAATTAGAAAAATATAATGCCAACTCCATAGTAGTAAAATACCTCCGATGATTGGACCAATGATAAAAGCAATTCCAAACACTGCACCAATCATCCCCAAAGCAGAGCCCTGACGTTCCATTGGAAAAGTATCTCCAATAATAGCTGATGCTACTGGGAATATTCCTCCAGAGCCCAAGCCCTGTATAGCTCGGCCTACAAGTAAAAATTGATAAGATGTAGAAAATACAATAATTAACGAACCTAATGCAAAAAGCAAAATACATATAATATAAATATCTCTTCTACCATAATTATCTGATATTTTAGAAAATATTGGCACTCCCACTAAGTTACTTATAAGATAAATATTAAAAATCCAAGAAGCGTCTTGAATTGTAATTCCTAAATTGGTAATAATAGCTGGTATAGCTGGACCAATAATAGCTATATCCAAAGCACCCATTAAAACACCAGCAAAAAGTAATAATAATAGCTTGGATTGCTTACGGTCTAATTTTGAATCTTTCATTAAAATGGAATATCACTAACTTTTGGAACAACTAATTCATCATCAAATGGTTTCATATCTAAATCATCAATTTTTTCTATTCTCCAAGCATCTAAATATATAATGTAATTTACATTACCATCTCTTTCGAGTCTTCGGCCTTTAATATTAAAATTGACTCTCACTATATCGAATAGTTCGAAATTATCAAGATAATTACATCTATCTTGAGTTAATTGAAATTTAATTAAATCAGTAATTTGATTTCCATTTACATTGGAGACTTGTTCTATAATGAAGTCTCTTTTTTTAAAATTATCATTTAATTGCTGAGAATCAAATTTCTCATACAATTTGCCTGTCATTTCGAATACCATAATTTTATCCTATATTATTTGGAATAATTTTATCACCCATTATCCATACTTCGCTAATATGATTTACACCGAAATGGTAAAATAGATTTATGAAGTTAGGTGAATTTAAAACAATTAAATCTGCATCTTTCCCTATTTCTATACTACCTTTTCTATTCTGTAGGCCTAATGATTTGGCACCATTAATAGTAGATGCAGAAATAGCTTCTTCGGCAGTCATTTTCATATTAATTACTGCAAGAGATAGAATCAATTGCATATTTTCGGTAAAACAAGAACCTGGATTAGTATCTGTAGCTAAGGCAACAATAAGCCCCGTATCAATCATTTGGCGAGCATTGGCATAAGGCATCCTAATGAAATAGGCAGTACCCGGCAATAGGCAAGCCACTGTATTGGATTCTTTCATAGCTCGTATAGAATTTTCGTTAGTATGTAATAGATGATCGGCAGAGTGTGCATTGATATTAGCAGCAAATTGTGCAGCGGATTTGTCGCATAATTCATCTGCATGTATCTTAATTTTAAAACCTAATTCTTGAGCTTTATCAGTAATTTTTTTAGCTTGTTCGATAGTATAGTAACCTTCGTCAATAAAAACATCACAGAATTCTGCCAAATTTCTATCTTTAATCAAAGGTAACATATCATTACAAATAATATCAATATATTTATCTTTATCATCAATATATTCTTCTGGAAAATCGTGTGCTCCCATAAATGTTGGAACAATAGTCATTTTAGATATTTTTTTTAATTCGTCAATTACTTCTAATTGTTTTATTTCTCCTTCCAAGTTCAAAGTATATCCACTTTTAATTTCAATGGTAGTTGTTCCATATCTCATAGCTGAATTGAGAATACATTGAGCATTATGTAAGAGCTCTTCTTTTGAGGCATTTCTGGTAGCTTTGACTGTTGTCTGTATTCCACCTCCTGCTTCTGCAATTTCTTTGTAAGTAGCTCCTTGCAGTCTTTTTCTAAATTCTTCTGCCCTATCACCAGCAAAAACAATATGTGAGTGCGAATCTACAAAGCCGGGCATTATAGTAGTCCCTTTTTTGTCTATAATTGTATTTGGCTCTATCTTATTGTTGCTTAATAAGATACGTGCTTCGTCGGTAGTACCGTACCATAATATTTTATCAGAAAAGAATAAAGCGGCATTTTTAATTTCAGAAATATTATTCATATCCGCACCAGATTTGTAGCCAATACCTTTGGTATCGACAGTAATCAACGAACTTATATTAAGAAATAATGTTTTTTTCATATTAATTCCTATAATAAAAGATATGCTTTAATAAAGCCATCTATATCTCCATCCATAACAGCATTAATATCTGTTCTTTTTAGTTCACTACGGTGATCATTTACCATAGTATATGGCTGAAACACATAAGATCTAATCTGACTACCCCACTCTATACGTTTTTTGGAACCTTCTATAGTAGCTTTTGCAAGTTCTTCTTCTTCCATTTTCTTTTGATATAGTCTTGATTTCAGCATTTTCATAGCGCGTTCTCTATTTTGTAATTGAGACCGCTCTTGCTGGCACGAAACAACAATACCCGTAGGAATATGTTTTAATCTAACAGCTGTCTCCACTTTATTGACATTTTGGCCGCCTTTGCCACCTGATCGAAATGTATCCATTTCAATATCTGCAGGATTAATTTCGATTTCTATATCGTCTTCAATTTCAGGATATACAAATATAGATGCAAAGGATGTGTGTCTTCTGGCATTCGAATCGAATGGTGAAATTCTTACTAATCTATGTACACCGTTTTCAGCTTTTAGTAGCCCATAAGCATTTTTCCCTTCAAAAAATAAAGTTGCTGATTTGATACCAGCGCCATCTCCATCTAATCTATCTAATAGAGATACTTTATATTTCTTTCTCTCTCCCCATCTAATATACATTCTCATTAACATTTCTGCCCAATCTTGGGCTTCTGTACCTCCAGCACCAGAATTTATGGTTAATATTGCGTCTCTTGAATCATCTGGTGAACTGAGCATATTCTTTAATTCTAAGTTTTCGATTAATTTTATTGCTCTGTCAATTTCTTTAATTATTTCATCTTCTAAAGAAGAGTCGGATAATTCATTAGCTAAAATCCACATTTCATTGGCATCATCTACTGACTTGGAAGTATTATTCCACTCGTCCAACCAATCTTTGAGGGTAGCAATCTCACGATTAATTTTTTTGGCATTGTTTGTATCATTCCAGAAATTATCACTCTCAGTTAATTGGTTTAATTCAACTAATTTAATCTCCTTACCTTTGATGTCAAAGGAACCTCCATAGATTATCTTTCCTAACAATTAGTTCATCAATTATTGACTTTTGTGGTTCAAACATAAATTTAAAATAGACACTAAAACAAACTCAAATATACAAATATAAAAACTTTAATAAATCATTTTTATTTTAATAGACAAACACTTATTTTAGTATAATTGAATGAAGAAATATAAAATCAATTTAGTAGAAAGTAAGAAATGGCATTTCGGTTTAAAGACGATGATATAATAATAATTAGTCAGATTTTGAAGCAAAATCCAGAGTTATTTTTGGATTCTTGGACATGGAATTTAAAAGATCCAGATGGACACAAACCTTTGATAATAACACTATACAACAATATAGAATTATCTGCAGACAATTGTGGCAGCATAGTTTCTGTCCAATCAAGGCATGGGTACTACGAATTGCACAATATTAAATATTTCCTTCCATTTGAGCCAGATGAATTGATCTTTTTATCAGAAAACAACAATACCTTAAGCTGTCTAACTATTGGTAAAAATTCTACTTGCTCATTATTTTCAAATATTAATAAAGATTTATTAAAATTCAATTTTGCAGATTTACACCCAGCAGTATTAATGGCTGCAATGCAACTTTCTATAACAGAGAGTGTATTGGAGGATTAGATTAAAAAGTGAAAAATAACGTCATAGGCAATAAGGTATATATTTTTAATGAAAGTGGCAAGTTTAGATTACCACATAAGAAAGTAAAAAATATTATTAATTTGGTATTGAAAGATAATAAGATAGATAACGCTTCTGTGAATGTAATATATTGTAATGATTTGCAGATCCATAAGATTAATAAGGACTTTTTAAATCATGACTATCCTACTGATATTATAACTTTTCCAATAGATGATGATCCATTGATTTACGAAATGTATATAAGTATAGATACTGCTATTAATAATGCTGAATACTACAATGTAAGTTTATCTGATGAAATTTTAAGATTAGCTGCTCATGGTAGCTTGCATATAATAGGGTATAATGATATAAGCGATGCTGAGAGGGCAATTATGCAATCAAAAGAAGATTATTATCTTCATCAAATAATGGTATAGATAATGTTTCAAAGAATAATTGAAATAATAATATTTGTAATTACTGAGCTACAATCTAAACAAGTAGAGGAAATTGATTTGGATAAGTTGCGAAATTTAGGTTTACAAGTTCCGAAATTTCTACTGCATTTAGTTGGATAGCAGACAATAGTAATTTTGGCGATCTATTAGATAATGGGTCGTTAATTTCATCTGAGAACAAGTATTTTAGAATATTGCATCCATTAGAGGAAGAGTTTTTTACTCCTGAAGCTCGTAATGAACTAATTCATTATAATTTGTTAGGGTTAATTAAGAATTCTGATATTGAGAGTTTGATAGATAGGAATTTATTAAGTGGTTATGGCAAAATTGATAGTGAAGATTTAAAATCATATATTGCTGGTATTGTATTTGATGTATTTAGTCATAACAACTCACAAAAGAGAATGATATTAACTGGTAATGATACTATAAATTAGGTTCCGTAGTTCAGCTGGACAGAACACCAGTTTCCTAAACTGGGTGTCGGAGGTTCGAGTCCTCTCGGGACCGCAATTTTTGAGTACTATTGATAATAATATATGCACTATTTTATTATGATATTTTTGTAATTATATTTCTTTCTTATTCTGTATCTTTAATAATATTTATTTTGTTGATATTGCCGAAAATAATTCTAATTTTAATTCTTCTGAATAATCTTCTTCATAAAGATATGAACTTATTAATTTATGAAGAAGTGGTTTATCTATATTGCCAGCAGCAACGTGATAACTAATAGCTTCCATCTCTCTAATAAATCGTTCTGATATTTGTATATATCCATTTTTTAGCAAAAACATCATACTAACAGTAATGGCAATACGCTTATTACCATCTTGGAATATATGATTTTTATTCAAACTCCAAAATAGATGTGTCAATTTATCTTCAAAATTTGGATAGTAATCAGCATTTCTGATATGAGCCAAAGTTCTCTCAAGATATTGTTTGCTTAATATCCCCATTGCTCCACCTCCACTATATTCTATAGTTTTCTGATGAATCTCTATAATTTCCTCAATATCTTTAAAATAGATTATCACAAGCTTTCTTTTAATCTTTTTAGCACATCTTTTGCTTCGCTTAATTGCTCTTCGAATGCTTTACTCTGATCACCTAAAAACTTCTCAAAATCTTCTTTGGTAACTGCTGTGATATAGGCTTCAAGTTTCTGGTGGAAAGCATCTCGAAAGTGATAATCTCGTGAAGCCATCTTGATTCGAACATCTTCTAATAATGGTTCTTGGAGTGGATGCTTATAAAATTGATTGAAAATAATATCTACTTCATCAGGTTCTAATTTCCGTCCAAATTCTTTGCTTTTTTTCTCTATCTCATAAGCTATTCCAGATTCGTAAGATGAAATTAGGTTGAGTACTTCGCTGTAAAAAGTATCTCTAACATTATCTCTAACTTCGAGTTTTAGTATCTGCTTATATTCTTTAGCTTTTTCCTTGAATATTCACTCATACACCTTATCCGTGTAAAGTGCATATTTGTAATTACCCATATTGACATATAGTTTTAAGGCGCCAGTAAATTTTTTCCTATAATTTGATTCTCTAAATCTGGTTGGCAAGTAATCAATATCTCTACGGTTGATATATTTGGTGCCACCACCAGTTTTTTCATTTATAAATTGAATAACAATATCCAATATCTGGCTTCGTAATACACGAGCATTTTCACTTTCTATGAGTAACATGGCAAGGTTGAGAAATGGACGAAAATTAAACAGTCCTAATTGAGTAGTTTTGCTCGCGACATTTATGACGTGAGCAAATTGCAACTTCAATTCTTTCAATAGTTTACCCTTAATTAAAACATATCCATTATGCATTAATTCTTCACTATAATTTTCTAAGTAGCGGTCAATTGTTCTTTCTTCTACACCAAAAAATCTGGCTACCATAGTTTTTGTATAGTAAAATTCTTTATTAAAAATAATACCTTTAAAACCAACATATTCATATATTCTTTCTAATGCTTTGCTATTATTAAGAATATTCTGCCTATCAATATTTGAATTTGTTAAATCTTTCATCTTTTATTTGCCTTATTGTCTAACCTCTTTTCTACATCTTTTCTTTTACAAATTTGCTGACTGTAAGACGATGTACACCTAATATACGTGATATGGCGGAATAGGATAAATTTTTAGAGCTATTAAATTAATGGTTCAAGGTCTTCAATTGAAACGCATTCTATTTTATTTTCTATAATTCCAATTCTTCTATCCCTTTTCCAATCTTGTAGTCGTGCATACATTGCACCTTTTGCATATTTTTGTGTATTATTGAAATTAGGAGTTATAATTATCAATTTATGTTTCTTATCATTCATCCAATCAATTATTCTTAAATTAATTGCATTATCACCAAATCCATAATCTGCTATTATTAAAGTATCTGTTTGTTTTAATAATCTATGAAATTGATAGAGTAATTCAAGATATAGGCCATAATTATATTCCAAATATTTAACATTAGTACCTGTAAGAAACAAAGGTAATTGATCTACACTAAACTCTATACTGCCTATTATAATGCTATTATCAACAGATTGTAACTCATCATCAATTTTTCCAACATTATAATAATATTTATATGTACCGTCATCAAGTTTAAAATTATACCAATCAATTGAACCGTGTAATTTTAAAATTTGTAATTTATCTTTATTTTTTTGAAATTCCGCTTCCCAAAATCTTACACCTTCTTTTTGTTCACTAAAACCGTCATAATATTCAACCAAATTCTTTCTCAAATATGATTCGATAATAGTATCATGATTTAATGTAAAAATACTTTTTAAACAACCTTTCTTATTCAATTCATCTATTATTCTTAAATAATTCAAGTAACTATAACTTTTAGATAGTTTAATATATATAACATACTTTATAAAACTTAACGATTTTGTGCAAAGTAATTCTAGTTCTCGATATTTATCTTGATTACATTCGCAAATCGGTTCAATTGAATGAACAAGATTATGAATTATTCTGTTAGTTAATGGATCATCATTATTTCGAGTTAATGCTTGGTGTATATGATATACTAAATCGTAAATTTCTTCATAACTAACTAAAGTATCTACTTTAGCTATAAATCCATAATAATGATCTATTTCATTTTTAATTAAATTTAAGAAGAAAGCTATTTTTCTTGTATAGCCTTTATCTATTAAATCAAAATATAATTTACTTTGACCCGAATTGGCTTTTAGTCGATATTGATCACCATCCTTATACCACTTATACCACTTACACAGTATTTCATCAGTTAAATCTTGTGTGCTTGGCATACCTGCTGGTATAGATACACCAGCTCCTAATAAAAATGCAATATTCTTATTTTCTTTCTTTCTTTCACTCTCCTTCATATTCTTCTCTATTTATTGGGGTTTCTGTGTCTATTATTTTTACTTCGTCGTAAGTTAGTTCATAGAGTTTATAGACTAAAAAGTCTATTGCATTCTCTTCTTGGTCTGTGTTTTCGTTATTTTCTTTTTTTACAAGTATTTTATTAACTAAATCTATAAATGGTTGTTGTTGCTTATCAATTTTAATTATTGGTATAGGTAACTTTTTTACATTATTTGGTAATGTATGTAATCCATTCCTCATTAATTTATTAAAATAATAAGATACTAGCTTAGAATTTACAATTGCAAGGATAAAATAATCATCATAAAAATCATATTTTAGATATGACTTAGGGTATTTTATATATGATAAATTTATATTTGATATTTTTTTCCATTTAATAGCATTTATAACTGTAAAATCTGAATAATAATTTTTTTAATTAATACTTGCAATTAAATCCCCTTGTCCTATAATATCTTTAAACACAATAGTTTGATTTTCAAATAATTCTTTAAACATTGGATTATACATTTCCTTAACATATTTAACCCATCTAAAATTAGTAGTTATATGATATTTTATTATATTTCTTCCAACAATTAGTGGTTTATATAAGTTACTTTCTTTTACTGTGCTAACAAAGTTCTCTTGTGGTGAAGGACGGCATCCCCAATTAACATAATATATTTCATTAAGTAAAATGCTTTTATTTTTAATTTTATTTAAAATACTTGTATCTAGCTGGTTAATGAATAGATTAAATGGATCATTAATCTTTAAATGTGATTGCTCAAACTCACTAATTTTAAAATTTATTTCGCTAAAAGTATCATTACACTTTATAACTTGAAATTTATTATCTTTTTTAAAATTTTTAAATATTGATAAAACAACATTTGAAACTGTTGCTTGCTCAAATACCTTTATAGAAGATAAATCTATAATGAAGTTAATAGATAAACTATTTATAATTAAATTTCTTAATTTTTCACCATATGGTTGTGAAAGCCATTTATCAGGGATAATATAAGTTAGTATCCCATTATTGTTTAATAATCTTATACCTTTTTCTATAAATATCACATACAAATCAAATTTTTTAAACGCTGTTTCATAATTCTTCTTTAAATAATTGACAAAACTTTTATCAATATTGTCCCCGTATATTCTCACATACGGCGGATTACCAATCACTACATCGAAGCCGTTTTGTATATCAAACATCCATTCAGGGTCGAAAAATGGGGAAGGGGTGTTTTGGTCATAAGGGTCCCAATTAGCTAATTTATTAGCACTTTCTAAAGGTAAACCTTGAGTTTTTAGTATATTTGCTATTTGAGTGCGTAGCACCTTATCTTCATCTCTATACTTGTTTTTAGTTAATTTACTTTTTGCACTAAATAGTTTACTTCTTACATTTTTCAATTTATTTTCTAAATTTTTAATTTGTGGAGTAGTAAAAAGATTGTTTCCCTTTTCTATACCTATCAGTGTGTTAGCTACCACAAATTTAGTTTCTAAGTTAGGTAAAGGGCGGATACCGAAGTTTGGTTTATCGCGGTTTACTTTTTGGTCAGTAACTAAAGAAATAAAGAATCTCAATTTTGAAATTTGTATAGCTATAGGCTGTATATCAACTCCATAAATACAATTTTCAATTAAAAAGAGCTTGCGTGCATAGTCTGGGTCATTTATATTTTGGTCAAATGCATTATTTATTTCTAAAAGTATATCTTGACGTGCTTGTTTATCTTCAATCTCAAATGCAGCATCACTTTCTTTTTTAGCTTTTTTTATTTGCACTTCTTTCCAAATCTTATTATTAGGATCTAATTTTTGTAAAATATACACCATTTTGAGCAAAATACCCATAGGGTAAGCTCCTGACCCACAAGCAGGGTCAAGTATTTTCATTTTACTGATTGCATCAACTATAACTTTGACTTCTTCATCGTTAAATTGATGAATTTCATCAGAATAGGAAATTAAATGCCGGAGCCGAGAAACGGTGCTTGCATCTGCGGCCTCATCCCCCATATTCTCAGAGACCTTAACCCCCGACCCCTTCTCCAAAGGAGAAGGGGAGGTAAGACGGTAGCCCTCCTCTTTGGAGAGGGTGTGGGTGAGGTCAATTGGAAGTTTCTGCGATAAATACGCAATTAAACTTTCATCGACCATATAATTAACTATTTCACGTGGAGTGTAGAATGAACCTGTTTGCTTGCGAGCAGTAGTTTTGGTCTCAGGATTATAACTTGCTAAAAGGTTTTCGAATACTTTACCTAATAATTCAGGGTCAAGTGCCACATCTACTTCAATAGGAGTATTCTCAGTAACAGTAAATTTGTAAGAATTTAGAATATTAATGAGCCCTTTTACAGCAGCATTTTTGTACTGCTTATCGCTTTCGCCAATAATATTGCTTAAGTCAGTTTTCTCTTCGGTACCAAAGAAAAGATAATCAGGTACAATAAGTTGTTCGCCATTAGCCATATTATCAGAAAAGCCATCAATATAAATATTTTTTGATTTATCATCCAAACACTCGAATAGACCACCATTTAGGAAAGGTACTACTTGATTTAGTTTTTTTAGAAAACCATCAGGATTTTTAAAATATTGTTTATAGCGTAAGAGGTAATCAATGCCTCTATGTGTTCCATAACCTTCGCCACGAAAGGCTCTTTTTCGTTTGTCTAGACCATCATCATCTCTTGGACAGTTAAGAGTTGCAAAAAACAAGTTTTGTAAAATAGCTTTATAGTAGATACTGTTGTTTATATTCGAACGATTAGCATTATGATATGGCTCAAATTCTATAAGGTATTCATTTTTAAGAATATATACATCAAACAATTCTTCGGGAATTAAATCTTTCTCTTTAATAAACCAAACAAAGAGTAAACGAGTAAGCATACGAATTACATTAGTAGCACGATGGACTTGCGATAGTTCTTTATCATTAGGTTCGCCGGGGAATACCACATTCTGAATAGCCCAAAAATACCAATTAGATAGTTCTTTGTAGAATTTATTATTAAGTTCATTAATATCTAATACTTTTTCCCAAGCATTGTGTAATTCTACAAAGTTAGTACAATTATACTTTTTAATAATGGATTTTAAAGATAAATCATAGAAAATCTCAATATGTGCACGATGTGGGTTATTGATATTAATATCTTTAATAAGAGTAACTTTTTCAAGTACATCTTTGCTTTCTTCTCTTTTATTTATTCTTCTATTAATTACGGATAAAGTAATTGAATTTCCGTATTTAAAAAGAACCATTACTGGCATAGGAAATAACTTATTTATCTCGCGTGTAATTGTACTTAAAGTAGTTCTATTGTAGTTATTTTTTCTTAGTTCTATACAAATGAAAAATAAGATTCTATAATAGTGTTATCAACTCTATCAGTACTAAATAAATCATTATGATTACTCATCTCATATTTAGATAGTTGGAATAGTAAATCAATATACTTCCAATCTTCTACAATAGCTTTATTTTCGTTAAAATTTGCATTATTATAGATATAAGTGTCATAAAAATTTTTATAATCGCATATTTCTAAATGAGCGCTTCTTTCGGTATTATACCCTAATATGTTAAAAAGTTTTAATCCACTTTTGGTAAGATTATTAGTAGCAAAATTATTAATAGCATTTATGATTGATTTTTTTAATTCATTATTTTCCATATTATATTACCTTATAATAAGCCAAGTAACAAGTTCAAATTCATTATAATTATGTTTTTTATTAGTATTAGGTATCATCAAAGCACTTCTATCATATTGTAATTGCTGTACATTTTTCTTATTAAATGCTCTAATAATTTCTCCACAAGCTTTATCTAACAGTTTATTAATATCATCCATATTTTTTCCATTATCAGTCTCTTTATCAAACTCTCTAAATAGTTCGGGTATTGCATTGCTTTGGTTCATACATAATATTCTATACATTTCAAGGATCTTCTTTGTATTTGAGAAATTATATCTAACCTGCCCATCTTGACGAATATACACAAGGAAATACGGATATAGTATATTCACTTGCTTGCTTTCTTCGGAATCTTGTTTCTGTTTAAGACAGAAAATAATACCGGAGCAATGATATTACGTATTTTTTCATCGAATAAGTTTTGTTCTATTGTACATAATGGATTTTTAAGAGTTGGTACTACTGAATATAATCCTAATGGTGATTCTTCTAATAATTTTTTATTTTGCTCGATATATCTTAGTAAATCCATTCTAAATTCATCAAGATTAAAATCGGTAAAAGAAATATTATCATCAATATCTTCCAAATCTAGAATTTCATTTTGCAATCTTAATAACTGCTTATCACGATATTTCAAATCATCTTCAATTAATTCAGAAATTTGGTCTTGATTTAGTAAATCATCTTCACCAGTAGCAGTAATATCGACAAGTGCCATACGAGCTTCGACACGATTTTTTAAATTAATATATTTATTTAAATCATGAGTTGGCCAGAAATTTTGCATATAAATTACTTTATTACGGGACCCAATTCTATCAATTCTACCGAATCGTTGAATTATTCTAACGGGATTCCAATGAATATCGTAATTTATAACCATATCACAATCTTGCAGATTCTGGCCTTCAGAAATACAATCAGTAGCGATAAGTATGTCAATTTCGCCTTGTTGTGGCATACTTTTCATTTTATCTCTATTTCTTGCTTTAGGAGCAAAATTAGTAAGAATTTGCTCAAAATTAGATTGGTTTGCGAAATTTTTAGGTATAAAAGTAGATTTATTAACTTTTGAGCCGCCTGTTATAAGAGCAATGTGAGTGTTCAACTCATCTATTACAAAAGATTTGATAGATTCATAGATATATTCAGCAGTATCAGAGAAAGCAGTGAAGATAAGGATTTTTCTATTTTCTATTCCATCTATATTTTTTGTAGGATTTTTAATTTTATTCTCAATAATTTTTTTTAGCTGTGCTAATTTGGCGTCTCTATCAATAGTAACAGAATGTGCAGCATTATATAATGGCAATAACTGATCTTTGTCTTTGGATAAATCTCTTTTCCATTTTTCATAATCCATATGAGCTAAATTAAATTTTAGCTTTGCACCAATTTCAAAAGCTTGGTTTAATTCATCATCATCATTGTCGTATTGCGAATCATCTAATTCAAAATCTAAATCCTTAGGTAAAGTTTCTTTATATTTATCTATTTTATCTATTAAATTTTTAATTTTCTCGAGAGTTCTACCGATAGTTAATTCAAACGCTTCTACTGAACTCTCAAGCCTTTTGAGAAAGTTAACTTTCATCATTCCTATTAGGAAACTTTCTCTATCGGCTTGTGAAAAAGAGGCAATTTTAGTACCTGCCTTTTCTTCATAATAAGATTTATATTCATCAATAACGTATTTAGACGGGTTAAACAAAGATAGTTTATATTTTTCTATTTCATCGTTTAATTTATCATACGAAAGGAACATATCTTGCGAATCAATCTGAGAATAAATCGGCTCAAGATTACTTCTTTCAGGAAAAGCACCAATTTTATCTAATTCTTCTTTGTAATATTTTTTAATATGTTTTCGAGAGCGTGCAATAGTTAATTCATCGAGGAGTTTGAAAAACATTGGTGGTAATTCATCAATAAGCTCTTTAGAACTAGTTTTTTCTTCACGTTTTTTCTTAGCCCAATTAGTAAATTTAGTTTGAGCATCTTTCAAGAGGCTATTTAAACTCTTAATTTGAAGTGTTTCGTAGAAACCATTATCATTAGCTTCTGTAAAAAAATATAATTGGTTTCTTAGATCTTTCAAATTATTATTAACTGGCGTAGCAGAAAGTAAGAGAACTTTAGTTTTAACACCCGCTTTAATAATATCTTCTAATAATCTATCATAACGACTTTTGCGAATAATATTACCATCTTCATCTTTCTTGCCTTTAGTATTATTTCTAAAATTGTGTGATTCATCAATAACAACAAGATCGAAATTTCTCCAATTTATCATTGACAAGTCAATATCACCTTGCTTACCATTTTCTCTACTTAAATCGGTATGATTGAGTACGGTAAAAGCAAATCTATCATTTTTGAAAGGATTCAAATCTGTATTATTATCAGCTTTGAATACAGTCCAATTGGTTCTTAATTTTTTGGGGCACAGCACAAGAACTCTACTATTCATCAATTCAAAATATTTGATTACAGCAAGAGCTTCATAAGTTTTACCAAGTCCAACACTGTCAGCAATTATACAGCCATTATAATTAAGGAGCTTGTTAATTGCAGCTGTTGCACCGTGTTTTTGGAAACCATAAAGAGAGTTCCAAATATCTGTCTCAGTAACCTTTACTTTCTCATTTAGCAAGAGTGAAGTATTTTGGTCTTTCAGAAATTTATCGAATAAGTGAAAAAGGGTTTTATAGTAAATAAATTCAGGTGGATTATCTAAATATAGTTTCTCTAAATATTGAAGAACTTCATCTTTCACATTCTCAACATATTTATCATTTTGCCAAATATTGTCAAACCAGTCCTTTATTTCAGTCTTATCTCTTTCATCATTGACTATAAGATTTAACTCAATATTACTTTTTTCAGCAAAGCCCAATCCTTTACAAGTGAAATTTGAACTGCCAAGAATAGCTTTTTCCTTACCATTTGTTTCAATATGATATAATTTACCGTGAAGGAGATTCGCTTGTTTTATAGATTTTATTTCTACTTTTTCTTCAATCCAATTCTTACATTCTAAGGCAATTTGCTTCTGAAGTAATACATTACTAACGTTCAAACCATTTTCAGTTATATAAAATGTTTTATTATCAGACCTTTCTGGATCCATTGTATTTATAAAAGAAGGTTCACCAAATAAAAATCGCAAATTATTTATATTATTAAGTTCGTTTTTAAGAGAGTCATAGGCATAAATAGTAAAATATGCTGATACAAAAGAGAGTGAAGCATCTTTATTTATATTTTTTTTTAGAAATTCACCTATAGTTTTATTAAAGAAGTTATCTCTTAAACTGGTCATTGAATCAAGTTTATTCATTATATTCTCTTCTAATTACTAAATAATATAATATGATGTAATTTAATATAATATGATGTAATTTAAAACAATATTTTATTGTATTCTAATAAGCAAATTCATTTTAAATATAATGAATCATACTATAATTACACAAATATACATAATATAAGCTAATTTAATAGTTAATGTTTTAAATTTGATTTTAAATAATTTTTTAATGCCAAAATCATACATAGTGAAGTTTTGTATAGTAATTGCAAAGTATTTGAGGGCGCATCGATATTTATAATTCAGCAACTTGCAAATATCACAAGTTTTGTTAAATTTAAAGATTCACAGTTTGTTGATTATTAATGGAGCTTGCACATAATAATTTATACTTTTTATCTCAATTATAAACATCGCATTTTTAGAGTATATTCAGAAGTAAATATCTGATTTGCATTACAATTGATATAATAAAAAATAAAAAACTTATAAATTGGAATTTATAAGTTTTTATTTGGAAGTTAGTAATATTACTGATAAATAAATAAGGAGGTGTATTTGCCACCTCTTTACTATATTTTTTAGTATTATTTTTTTAGAACATCAGTTACCATTTTTGCTGCTTCTTCGAAATTAATAGCAACATTAAATTTCAAACCAGATTTTTTAAGCATCTCTGCACCTTCTACTGCATTAGTACCATCTAGACGAATTATCACAGGGAGGTGTACTTCTACAGTTTGGAGAGCTTGAATAATACCTTCTGCTACTTTATCACAACGGACAATTCCACCAAATATATTAATTAATACAGCTTCTACGTTTGGATCACTTAACATTATTCTGAAAGCATTTGCAATTCTCTCTGGATTAGCTCCACCACCTACATCTAAGAAATTAGCAGGTTTACCACCTGATAGTTGTATCAAATCCATTGTAGCCATAGCTAAGCCAGCTCCATTTACCATACAGCCTACATTACCATCTAATTTGATATAATTAAGACTAAATCTTGATGCCTCTACTTCTAATGGATCTTCTTCTTCGATATCTCTTAATTCTAAATATTCTGGATGGCGATAAATTGCATTATCATCAAAAATTACTTTGGCATCTAAAGCAATGATTTTATCATCTTCTGTTTGAACCATAGGATTAATTTCGAGCATACTACAATCTAATTTTTCATAAGCATTTACTATTTTCTTAATAAATGGAATAAAATTCTTGAATGCTGTGCCAGAAAGTCCTAATCCAAAACCAATTTCTCGTGCTTGATAATCTTGAAATCCTATATTTGGGTCGATGTGTTGTTTTATTATCTTTTCAGGAGATTCTTCTGCTACTTTTTCTATCTCTACACCGCCTTCGGTAGATGCCATAATAATATTTCGTCCTACAGCTCTATCAAGAGTAATTGACAAATAGAATTCTTTTTTGATGGCAACGCCTTCTTCTATTAATATCTTCCTAACTATTGAACCAGCGGCACCAGTTTGAATAGTAATTAACTTATTATTAAGAATGGCATTAGCGAAATTATATGCTTTATCCGATATATTACCACCCGAAATTACATTAACACCACGTACAGGCTTGCCGTCAATAGAGATTTGTTCATCTGTATCAAATTTATGAACATAACCTTTACCACGCCCACCAGCATGTATCTGTGCTTTTAATACCACTGTATTTATATTTTTAGATTGAAATTCATCAAATACTACTTTTCCTGCTTCAAAATCAGAGAAAACAACTGCACTTTTTAAAGTAGGAACTTCATATTTTTTCAAAAGCCCTTTTGCTTGATATTCATGAATCTTCATTAATTCCTCTAATAATTAAATTTTAATTAATTTTCATTTTTATTTTCTTTATGAGATTCTGGTTTAGGAAGTAAAACTTTTCTACTTAGCCTATACTTACCTTCTCTTGTAATTTCTACTAATTTCACTTCCACTTTTTCGCCTACAGAAAGGTATTTTGATACATCTTCAACTCTTTCGTTAGCAATTTGTGAGATATGAAGTAATCCTTGTGTTTTTGGTAAAAATTCAACTATTGCACCTAAGCCATCTTTGATTTCTTTCACAGTAGCTCTATAAATTTCACCCTCAGCAGGTTTTGCTACCAATCCCATAATAGTTTTTTTCGCATTTTCACTAGATTCTTTGTTAGTTCCAGCAATCATTACAGTACCATCGTCTTGAATATTTATCTCTACATTATTTTCTTTAGATATAGATCTAATAGTTTCACCACCAGTACCAATTACTGCACCTATCATATCTGTTGGAATTTTTAAAGCAGTATAACGTGGTGCATAATCTGAAATATCATCGTTTGGCTTATCAATTACTTGATTCATTATACCTAAAATATGGAATCTACCATTTTTTGCTTGATTTAATGCTTTTGACATTATTTCGGTTGATAAACCTTCGATTTTTATATCCATTTGACAAGCAGTAATTCCATCATAAGTACCAGTAACTTTAAAGTCCATATCTCCTAAGAAATCTTCATCGCCAAGTATGTCGCTAAGGATAGCTACTTTATCATCTTCTTTAATAAGTCCCATAGCAATACCTGCTACAGGTTTTTTTAAGGGTACGCCTGCATCAAATAATGCTAAAGAGCCCGCACATACAGTTGCCATCGATGAAGAGCCGTTAGATTCTAAAATATCTGAGACCACTCTAATGGTATAAGGGAAATCAACAGTATCTGGCAACATACCTTTCAAGGCACGCCAAGCTAAGTGTCCATGTCCAATCTCTCTACGAGAGACCATTGTTCTACCAACTTCACCAGTTGAAAATGGTGGGAAATTATAGTGTAAAATAAATCTTTCATTATATACTGGTTGTAACCCATCTATCATCTGTTCATCTCTATTAGTACCGAGAGTAACAGAGGTCAAGCTTTGAGTTTCTCCACGGGTAAAAAGTGCTGAGCCATGATTTCGGGGTAGCAATGATGTTTCGCACGTAATAGGTCTAATTTGAGTAGTATTTCTGCCATCTAATCTCATTGATTCGTCAAGAATCATATTTCGCATATATTTTTTTTCAAGCTTTTTGACTACTGCTGTTGTGTATTTTTCAATTTTTGTGAGATATTCTTCGTTTTCAGAATAGACTTCATTTACTTTGTTTAATGCTTTTTCGTAAATAGATGCTCTTTTTTCGCTTCTCTGCTCTTTTGTAGTAATAGTATGAACATATTCAAACATTTCGGTATTAATTTCATTTGAAATTACTTCTATAAATTCCTCGTTTGGCTCATCAACTATGTATTCACGCTTAGGTTTAGAGAACTGATTAAGTAAATTTTTCTGTAAGTTATTAAGGTCTTTAATTTTGTTATGTGCATAAGTTAGTGCATCAATAAATTCTTCTTCGGAAATTTCATCGCATTCACCTTCTACCATTAGTATAGCATTGTCTGTACCAGCTATAGTAATATCCATTGATGACTGTTTAATTTGATCAATGCTTGGATTGATTACGAATTCATTATCAATTTTACCAATTCTAACTTCGGATATTGGACCATTAAAAGGTATATCAGAAATCAATAATGCAGCAGAGGCGCCCACAGCTGCTAATGTATCTGGATCGTTTCCAGGCTCGGCAGAAAACACAGTGGCAATTATTTGAGTTTCGTAATTCCATTGTTTAGGAATCATAGGTCTAATTGGCCTATCAATCAAACGTGCCGATAGAACTTCTTTGTCGGATGGCTTACCTTCTCTTTTCATAAATCCGCCCGGGATTTTACCAGCGGCAGAGCTTTTCTCTCTATATTCTACTTGCAAAGGTAAAAAGTCTATATCCAATTTGGGTTGGTCGCTTGCAGTAGCAGTTACTAACACCATTGAGTCTCCACACTTGACCATTACAGAGCCGTTTGCGAACTTAGCAAAACGTCCTGTTTCTATTGAATATTCCTTACCCTCAAATTCTATTTCTGCTTTATACATATTGTTTCAAATTAATTTAAAAGGTGAATGACGAATTGAATTAGATTTTAACATAAAAAAATAAAAAAAAACGGCGTTTCCGCCGTATTTTTTATTTTCTTAGAGATAGTGCAGCTAATACGGCACGGTATCTTGTAATATCCCTTTTAGCAAGATAATTTAAAATTCTTCTGCGTTTGGCAACCATTTTGATTAAGCCACGGCGGCTATGATGATCTTTCTTATGACCTTCTAAATGCTGAGTAAGATCGTTTATTCTTTGAGTAAGAATAGCAACTTGTACTTCTGATTTACCAGTATCTTTATCATTGGTGCCGAATTTCTTTATTGAGTCTAGCTTTTGCTCACTTGTAATCATTAATTTCTCCAGTAATCTTATTTTCTTTTAATAAAGTTACAAAAATAATAATTTTTTATCTATTATTAAAATTATTTATTGTTTATTTCATCAATATAGCTTTTACATATATTTTTATCTGCATTTAATTGAGTAATAAGCTCTTCTATACTACTAAATTTTTTTTCATTTCTAATAAATTTAAGAAAATTTACAGTGAGACTCTCTCCATATAAATTTTTATTAATTCCGAAATAATTTACTTCGAGCTTTAGTTCATCTAAATTTGAAAATGTTGGTCGTACGCCAATATTAGCCATCCCATAAATTAGATTGTTGTCTATTAATGAGCTTACAAAATATATTCCTTTTCCGGGTAAAGACTTGTCATTATCATTGATAATAATATTTGCAGTTGGAAATCCAATTGTATGTCCCCTATTATCTCCTGTTACTACTTTTCCAGTTATATTATAAGTATAACCCAAAAATTCGTTTGCTTTTTCAATTTCTTGATTATTTAACATTTTTCTAATAATAGAGCTAGATACTATTGTATTATCTATAGTATAGGCATTATTTTGAATCACTTCAAAATCGTATTGAGATGAAATATTTTTAAGAAAGTCTTTATTCCCTTCCCTATTTTTGCCAAAGCTATGGTCATACCCAATTAAAATTTTTTTGAATCCAATTTTAGAATAAATAGAATCGATAATAAATTCTTTCGCAGTTTTTTGAGCAACTTCTTTTGTGAATTGCAGTATATATATTATATCTATATCATATTTTTTTAATAGATTCAACCGTTCTTCTATGGTATTTAGCATTTTAATTGGAGATTTATTATCTTTTCTTAGTACTATTTGTGGATGTGGATGAATAGTAATTAGAATTTTTCTTAATTTTTCATTATTCCCAATTTCTATTAATTGATTAATTAATTGTATATGCCCTAAATGGACACCATCAAATGTACCTAAAGTTACGATTGAATTTTTGTTGAATTTAATATTGTCTGTGCTCTGTAATACCATCATTTTATTTCATAAAATTGTTTTAAATCACTTATATTAATAGAATCTTCAAGCATATATGGACCAATTTGAGTTCTAATCAGTTTGAATAAATAAGCACCACATCCCATCTCTTCTCCTAATTCGTATGCCAAACTTCTAATATATGTACCTTTACTACAAAGTACTTCAAACTCTACAAATGGAAGATAATAGTCTATTAATTCGAGATTGAATATTTCTATTTCCTTTATTCTAGGGATTACTTCAATATTTTGCCTAGATAGTTCATAGTGTCTTCTGCCTTTATGCTTTTTGGCTGAATATACAGGTGCTTTTTGATTTAATTTTCCAATAAATTTATTTTTGATAGACTTGAATCGTTCTATATCAATATTTTCTATGTGTTTAGTTTTAATTTCTGGATGCTCTGCATCGTATGAAACTGTTTGTGCACCAAGCTTTGCAGTCCCAATATATCGCTTTTTTTCATCTATTAAAGTATTTATCTTTTTAGTATCTTTTCCAATACATACTATTAGTAATCCAGTAGCAAATGGATCTAATGAGCCAGCATGGCCTACTTTTTTTGTTTTAAAAATACCTCTGAATTTTGAAACTACATCATTTGATGTCCATGTTAGATCTTTGTTTACTAAGAAAGTGCAGCCTTGTTCAAGTAATTGCTGTTTGGGGATTGTGATAGAATTTATGTTATGTCTGGTAATAATCATTATCAAAGAATAGTATTTATGCTTCTAAATCTTTGTCATCTGTAGATTTAATTGTTTTTAATAATGATTGAATTTTTTCCATTTCATTTAGTGTATCGTCAAAATAGAATTTCAAATCTGGGATATATCTTAATCTCAATTCTTTTCCAATTTGATGTTTAAGATCATATTTTCTCATTTCTAATTCTTCCATCAATAAGCCGGGCTTTGAGTTTTTACCATAAAGACTAATATATAATTTAGCAAGCTGAAGGTCTTTTGTAATTCTAACTGTGGTCAATGTAGCAAAACCAGCAGATATTTCATTGGAAATATCTGATATTGGTTGTGCTAAAAGTTTTTTTATGGTTGATGCTATTTTTTCGGCTCTAAATGACATTATACTAATTTTCTTTTTACTTCATTTATTTTGAATACTTCTATAATATCACCTTCGTTAATATCATTATATCCATTTAATTGGATACCGCATTCGAATCCTTGATCTACTTCTTTGACATCGTCTTTATTCCTTTTAAGTGAAGATATACCACCTTCAAATTCTTTGAATCCATCTCGCATCAATCTGACTTTGTCATTTCTTGTAATCTTGCCATTTAATACATAGCATCCAGCAATTGAGCCATATTTAGATATACGGAATACTTTTCTTACCTCTATGGTAGCTACAATTTCTTCTTTGTATTCAGGGGTAAGTAGTCCTTCTAAAGCTAATTGAACTTCATTAATACAATCATATATGATATTGTAAATTCTTATATCAATTTTTTCATTATCAGCTACTTTTTTAGCTTTGGCTGTTGGTATTACATTAAATCCTATAACTACGGCATTAGATGCGGCGGCCAACATCACATCTGATTCGGTAATATTACCTGCACCTTTTAATAGTATATTGACTTTAACTTCATCTCTTGATAATTTATATAAGGAATCGGCTAATGCTTCTACTGAACCAGCAACATCTCCTTTTACAACTAAATTCAATTCTTTCACGCCACCAATTTGGATTTGAGCAGATATTTCATCAAGTGTTTTGTGATGGATCTGTCTTAATTCTTGTTCTCTCCGTAATTGTTTGCGTTCAATAGCTTTTTGTCTTGCATCTTGATCGCTATTTACAACTACAAAGCTATCGCCAGCTTCTGGTACTTCATCGAATCCTACTACAAGTACTGGGTCGCCGGGAAGAGCAGTTTGTAGTTTTCTTTCTCGCTCATCTAATAGGGCTCTCACTTTACCATAGCTTACACCTGCTACAAAAGGATCGCCAACATTTAGAGTACCTTTTTGGACTATAACGGTAGCAACTGGGCCAAAACCTTGTTTCATATTAGACTCGATTACTATACCACGTGCTTCTCTATTAGGATTAGCTTTTAGCTCTAATATTTCGGCTTCTAATAAAATTTTATCTAATAATTCTTCTATATTTAAGCCTTTTTTAGCTGAGATTTTGACGCATTGATATTTACCGCCCCATTCTTCTATAAGCACATTTTGGTCAGCTAATTGCTGCATTATTCTATCTGGATTAGCATCTGGTTTGTCAATTTTATTAATAGCAACTATAATAGGCACATTGGCTGCTTTGGCATGGCTAATAGCTTCTATTGTCTGAGGCATCACAGAATCATCAGCAGCTACTACTAAAACTACGATATCTGTAACTTGAGCACCTCTTGCTCTCATGGCAGTAAAGGCTTCGTGGCCGGGAGTATCAAGGAATGTTATTGTTTTGCTGTTTGGTAATTCTACCTTGTACGCACCAATATGCTGGGTTATTCCACCTGCTTCGCCTGCTACTACGTTGGCTCTTCTTATATAATCAAGCAAAGAAGTTTTTCCATGATCTACGTGCCCCATTATAGTAACGATTGGAGGTCTTGGTAGCAGAGTTTCTTCGTCATCGAAATCTTCTTCTACATATTGTGATTCTTTTTCATCTAAGAATTCGACTTCAAATCCATAATCGTCAGCAATCAGTATGATAGTTTCTTTGTCTAACCTCTGGTTAATAGTTACCATTAAACCAAGTTTCATACATTTCATAATGATTTCACTTGGAAGTATCCCCATCAAATTACCTAAGTCAGATGTAGTTACAAATTCTGTTAATTGAAGAATTTTCTCATCTCTTAGTTTTTCTTCTTGTAATCGTTGTTCTTTTTCTTCTCTTTCTGCTTTCTTTTTAAGTTTGTTTTTATTTCTTGATGATGAAGAAGAAAGATCCATGCCAGCTAACGTCTCTCTAATAGCGCGATTAACTTCTTCTTGGCTAATCATTTCTCTAATGGTTTTCTTCTTTTTCTTCTTTTTCTTTTCTTCAATTTTTTCAACTAGTTCTTTGTTTAATTTATCTTTGTCTTTTTCTTTATCTTTTTCTTTATCCTTTTCTTTTTCTTTAGATTTATATTTATTGTCTAATTGTTCTTTAATTAATTCAGTAAAGTCAGAAATGTTGTCTGAAGAATGTTTACGTTTTTTAAATTGCTTGTTTTTAGAATGCTTGTCGTTCCTTGATTGGTCTTTTCCTTGTTTATTTCTATCAGGTTTAGATTGCTGTTGTTCGCTTTCTGTTTCTAATTCAATTTTACCTACTACAGTCAGACCTCTCAGCTGTGGAGCTACACCTATCTCATTTTCGTTAGTTTTTTTCTTCTTTTTATTTTTATCAAATTTTTTATTCGAAGATTCATCTTGTTTATTTTCGAATTTAGTTGGCTTATTTTGCTCGTCTTGTTTGTGCTTATTAAATTTGTTGTTAGCACTATAATCTGCTTTTTCTTCTTTGTGTCCTTGTTCTTTAGAACTATTATTTTTATCTTTTTGGATGTTCTTATCAAGTGTATCGGAGTGATATCTTTTGTCTTTATGCGACGCAGTATTACTTAGATCATTGCTAGTATTTTCTTTTGTATCTATTATATTTTCTGCAATAGTTTGGCTTTCGGTATCTCTGCTGTCTGTCTGTTTATTCTCAAATTCCGATATTTTTGAATTTTCTGTTTTGATATTCCGTGTTTTGCTAATTTCAATATTGTCTATATTAATAGTATCTGTGTTGAGGTTAGCTATCTCTTTTTTATCTGAATTAATTTCGTTTGCTATTTTAGAATTGTCATCTATTTTATCAGTTGTAATTGGAGTATGTATTACTTCTTCCTTATGCAAATCTTCGGATTTTACAGATAGTGGTTTTGCATCATTATCTTTAGCTATATTTTTAGTTATGTTGATATCTTCCGCATTTTTAGTTGTTTTTTTGTTTGGAGATAAATCAATTTTACCTAAAATCACTGGTTGTTTTATTTCATTCAAATATGATTCGGTATCAGACTTAGTTTCATTTTCGGCAACTAAGGTCTCTGCGCTTTCATCAACTTTATCTTCCACTATTATATGGGTAGTAGCTTTTGGTATAGTAATATTAGTAGCTTCTGCAATAGTGGGTTCAGATTTTTTGGTATCTTGTCTAAGATCTTTATGTTTCTGAATTTTTTCTCTTTGTATATCTGCTGCTTTTTTTTCTTTTTTAAACTTATCATGGATAAGCTCAACCATTGGTTCAGTTAGAGTAGCTGTTGGTTTATTTTGAATATCAAAGCCTTTTGATTGTAAATATTCAACAATAGCATCTCTTCCGATATTAATTTCGGAAGCAATTTTAAAAAGCTTTATGGTTTTATCTCCAGCCATACTTATATATTTCAATTTTATTAATTACAAATTTTTAATTTTTTCAAGAACCGCGTCGGATTCTTTTTCATCGAATTCTATAAGCATTACAGCTCTCAACTCGATTAGTTTTTCTTTAGAGAGACTTTCAATTTTTAGAAGCTCTTCTACATCGTATTCTAAGAATTCTTTGGCAGATTCGATATTTAGTTTTGCAATTTCTTCGAAAAGATCATCTCCAAATTCTGCTTTAAATTCTTCCAATTCAATATCTTCATCGCCAAGTTTGATAATATTAATATTATACCCAGTTAATTTAGAAGCTAATCTTACGTTTTGACCATTTTTACCAACAGCTAGAGCTACTTGGTCATCGCTCACGGTAACATTTGCAGTTTTAGTTTCATTAATTAGCTCAATTTCATTAACTTTTGCAGGAGCTAAAGCACGCATTATAAATACTTGTGGGTCTTCAGAAAATTCTACAAGGTCTATATTTTCGTTATTTAATTCTCTTACAATTGAGTGTATTCTAATACCTTTCATACCAACGCAAGCACCTACTGGGTCTACCCTATCGTCAAAAGATTGTACAGCTACTTTGGATCGCTCTCCTGGGTCTCTTGCAATTGATTTAATTAAAATAATACCATCATAAATTTCAGGTATTTCTATTTCGAAAAGTCTGGCTAAAAATTCATCTGAAGCTCTTGAGATGATAATTTCTGGTTGCCCACCCATACCATGTCTTTTCACTTCTTTGATAATTGCTTTTATAGTATGATTTTTTTTGTATTTGTTAGGCTCGTTTGGTATTTGTTCTTCACGAGGCAATCTTAATTCAACCTTATTGTGCATTACTAATATATCATGCCTACGGACTTGATATACTTCACCTACAATTATCTCATCGACTTTATTAACGTATTCTCTATAAACATTATCTTTTTCAATTTCTCTAATTCTCATATTCAAATTTTGAGAAGCCATAGTAACTAGTCTTCTACCGAAGCTATCTGCTATATTGTCTAGTGTAATTTCTTCTACGAAATCATCACCGATCTCAAATTTTTCATCACTCCATTTTTTGGTTTCTTCGAGAGATATTTGAGTAACTTCATCTTCTACATGTTCTACAATTTCTTTCATAAGATAAATTTCAATATCTCCTTTTTCCATATTAACTATTATTTCAAAATTGGCATTCTGGCCATATTTTTTCCTAATAATCATTGTTAAGGTCTCTTCAAGTATTCCTTGTAATAAGTCTCGGTCTATACTTTTATGTTTAGCCATCTCGGTGAAGGCTTCAATAATTACCTTCTTATCAATTTTATGCTTTACTTTGCGTTTTGGCATAACTACATCTTATTAAAAAATTTTTATAATAAAAAAGGGCTTTTTAGCCCACAAATCATATACAAAAATATAAAAATTACTTCAATATATCAAAATTATATTAAAATTTCTTATTTTTAATTAATTTTCAATTTCAATATTTAATAAAATGATTAATTCCGACTTTTTCAAAATCGATGATTTGCTTCAAAGCGAAGATATATTGTTTAGAGATACCGTTAAGCAATATATTAATGATAAGGTCTTATCTATTATTGATAAGCATTATCAAGATGGTACATTTCCTTTTGAAATTTTAAAGGATTTAGCTAATTTAGGGGTTTTTGGAATTACTATACCTGAGCAATATGGTGGTGCTGGTAGTTCGTATCTTCACTACGGATTAGCTATGCAAGAATTGGAGCGTGGTGATTCTGCTGTGCGTTCGTTTGCAAGTGTACAGAGTTCATTAGTGATGTACCCAATTTTTAAATATGGTAGCGAGGATCAGAGAAATAAATGGTTGCCAGGACTATCGAATGCTACTAAGATTGGTTGCTTTGGTTTGACTGAGCCTGATTATGGCTCTAATCCAGCAGGTATGATAACTACTGCAATAGAAACCGATAATTCTTATGTTTTGAATGGTGCTAAGATGTGGATAACTAATGGCACTATTGCTGATGTAGCTGTGGTATGGGCTAAATTGGATAATGTAGTAAGAGGTTTTTTAGTTGAAAAGGGTACTCGAGGATTTGAAACACCTGAGATGAAAGGTAAGTACTCTCTTAGAGCTAGCGTTACTTCGGAACTTGTATTTCAGGATTGTGAAATACCAAAGGATAATATTTTGCCTAATATTAAGGGTCTTAAAGGGCCATTGTCTTGTTTAACTCAAGCAAGATATGGTATAAGTTGGGGTGCTGTTGGTGCAGCTATTGCTTGCTACGAATCTGCAGTTAATTATGCTAAGTCTCGGATTCAATTTGGCAAACCTATTGCCTCTTTCCAGTTAATTCAAGAGAAACTTGCTGATATGCTTACTGAAATCACTAAAGCTCAATTAGTTAATTTTAGGTTAGCGCAATTGATGGATTCTGGTAAGATTACCCCACAACATGTATCTTTTGCTAAGAGAAACAATGTCGCAATGGCGTTAGAAGTAGCTCGCAAAGCTAGATTAATCCACGGAGCAAATGGAATATTAGGCGAATATCCAATTATGAGGCATGCAGCAAATTTAGAATCAGTGATTACTTACGAGGGTACTCATGATATTCATACATTAATTTTAGGTCAAGAGATTACTGGTATTGCAGCATACGAATAGTTTATTTCTGGTTAGTTAGATGGTTGTATAATATCTCAGCAACTTGATTTTGAGGATTATATTTAAGAGCTAATTTTGCATTTTCTATTGCTTTGGGCAAATTGTTCAATTTATAATAAGAATTGGATAATGCTAAACAAGTATTCGAATTCAGAAATGCACTTAGATTTTTACATTTAAGTGCATTTTCTAATATCTCGATAGATTTATTATATTCTTTCATTTGGTATAAGGTATTGCCTAATTGGTACCATGTATATCCGTTAGTTGGTTCTTCTTGTATATGATTTGATAGAATTGTCAAATTTCTTTTTACTTTATTATTCATTTCTAAATTGGACTTTAAATAGCCTTTATGAATTATTTGTATATCAGAATCTCTCATTTCTAGATTATAATTAATTAATGAAGGTGCGATTTGTTCATGAATTTTGCCAAAAAAATGTACTAATGGGAATGAAATATTTCTAAATACTCTTGGATATTGCCCAATATACTCATATTGGTTATTGTTTTCATCGAAGGCATAATTGATTATTTTGGTTATTAACATTCCTATGGATTTATCAATATTTTTTAAATTATTTTTTAAGAATTGTTGAGATTGATTAGTTATTATTTCGTCGGCGTCTATATATAATATCCAATTGCCGCTACATTTATCTAATGAATAGTTTCTGGCAATTGAATAATCATCTACCCAATGAAATTGATAAACTTTATCTGTATATTGCTGACAAATATTAATTGTATTATCAGAAGAGCCCGTATCAACAATTATAATCTCATCGGCAATTGATTTTACACTTTCTAAAGTTTCTTTTATTGAATCTTCTTCATTTTTGACTATCATTGAAACGGATAAATTAATTTGATCATTGTCAATAATTACTCTATCGTAGAATAGGCTCTTTATTTTTTCAGCTTTAAATGTATTACCAAGTTCATTTTCTATTTCTAACAGTTGAGTAATAAATGAGTTTACATCTAAGCCAAACATTAATGCTTTGGCAATTTTTAATTTTAAATCAAACAGTATATCGTTATTCATTTATATCGTTTTTATTTAGTTGGACTACAAAGTCGGCAAATACTCCATTCATATATATTTCTGGTATTGTAATGCTACATTCGACATATCTAGCCTTTACCCCAGCTTCCAAAAACATAGTTTGGGTCTTTTTATAAGATTCTACCCATTTCCCGTTTGTATAGAGGTCGTAGAAGTCTTGCCCATTTTGATGAATAATTACATCTGTAATACCAGTCTGGATAATTGCACGTGCGCAATCGTAGCAAGGAGTCCATGGTATATATATTTTGCATCCTTTGAGTTGTGTACCTCGTCTAGCGGCATTATATATA
>JBDHXE010000007.1:0-33229 GCA_039810525.1 Chlorobiota bacterium
TTTAATTATACTGAAACTGATCCATGTAATATTTGTAGTTCTACTAAAAGAGATAGAAGTCTTATCTGTGTAGTAGAAGAGCCAAATGATGTAATAGCTATTGAAAAGACTAACGAATTTAATGGGCTTTATCATGTATTGCACGGGGTAATCAATCCATTAGATGGTATTTCGCAAGATGATATAAAAATTAAGGAGTTATTAAGTAGATTAAACGGTACTTACGAAATTATATTAGCTTTAAATCCAAGTACTGAGGGCGAACTAACAACCTTTTATATAGCTAAAATGATGAAGTCTTTAAATATTAAAGTTACTAAAATTGCTAGTGGTGTCCCTATGGGTTCTGCAATTGAGTATTCAGACGAAGCTACCATTACTAGGGCATTAGAGGGTAGAATAGCAATATGAGGTATATTTTATTTATCATAATTTTTAGTATAATTTATGGGTGTGATGTATTCTCAACAAGAACTCCTGAAAATCCAGATAATTCAGGTGCTTCGTTTATTCCGCCGACCGAACCAGCTATAGTAGTTCAGAATTTTGAGTCTTCATTTAAGTATAAGAATTTAGAAAATTATTTAAAATGTTTCAGCAGTACTACTGCAAATTTACAAAACAAATATTTATTTATCCCTTCGCAGGAAGGAGCTTCTAGTTACCCAACTGTTTTTAGTAGTTGGAGTAATGAAGAAGAAAGAAGGTTTTTTAATTCGTTCAAATCGGTAATTAATAACGAGACTGTGCCTTTAATTAATTGGATTAATAAGAAGTCAATTGTAGAAGCTCCTGATTCTGCAATATTTGAATCTGATTATAATCTTTATATCAATTTTTCGGATAATAGCTTTCCAAAACAATATAAGGGTAAAATTAGATTGGTAATGATGAATGATAATAATGGCTTATGGTCAATTAGCAAATGGTATGATTATAATATATATCAAAGTGATTCTATTTTTAATTCTATTAGTATATTAAAAGCAATTTTGTATAATTAATGAAAGTATGGCTTATTATATTATTAACTTTTGTTGTTAGCTCGTGCACTAATCCCTTTGCCCCTAAATTAGCTGATAAATCATCTCAAAATAGCATTCTTGGAGATCAAAGAACAATAGACGGGCTCTTTGAAAATTTTAGATATGCTTATGTTTTTAAAGACACTCTTGTATATGGTAATTTGTTAAATGATGATTTCAGATTTATTTTTAGGAATTATGATAAAGGTATAGATGAATCTTGGAGTAGAACCGAAGATATGATTACTACTTCACGTTTGTTTTTGGCTTCTAAGTCATTGGAACTAACTTGGAATGATGTAACTACATCAATAGGAGATACTTCTGTAATGGATATTTCAAGAGCATTTAATTTGACAATTGTTTTTTCTGCTACTGATGTTATTAACTTGTTTGGAAGGGTAAATATGAGGGTGGTACGAAGCAATACTTCGGAGGTATGGAAGATTTCGCAATGGCGAGACGAATCTAACTTTTAATTTCATCTATTGGTAATTCTATTGCAAATGTAGTTCCTTTGCCAATTGAAGATTCTTTTACATATATTTTACCATTATGGTATTCTTCAACTATTCTTTTAGTTAAACTAAGCCCTAAGCCCCATCCTCTTTTTTTGGTACTAAAACCGGGATAAAATATCTGTTTTTTAAGTTTCTGCGGCATCCCTTTTCCAGTATCTTTTACTAATATCAAAACTTTATCTTTTGAGTGATATCTCATATATATATATATTTTACCATCTCTTGTTTCAATAGCTTCTACTGCATTTTTTAATAAGTTTTCAATGACCCATGCAAATAAATCAATGTTTACTTTTGACCATACTTTATCGTCTAAACTCTGAATAATTTCAATTTTCTTTCCTAAATGCGGGACTCGTTTATCAAAATAATTGCACACATTTGCAATTAATTTAGATAATTTAATAAGTTCTTTTTCTGGTGTAGATCCAATTTTAGAAAATCGTTTAGCAATAGTATTTAGTCTTTCTACATCTTTTTCCATTTCCATAAGAGTCTCTCTTACTGCATCTGGATCGCTCGAATCATATTTTAAAATTTCTATCCAAGCCAACAAACTTGATAAAGGTGTACCTAATTGATGAGCGGCTTCTTTGCTCATACCTACCCATACTTTGTTTTGCTCACTGTCGCGAGAAATACTAAATGATAAATATCCAATTACTCCAAATAATGTAATAATAAAAATAGCTATGATTGGGAAGAATCTTAATTTATCTACCAATATCGAATGGCTATAATAGAATTTGCTAATTACTTTTCCATCTTCATCTTTAACTAATACTGGGGGATATGTTTCTTTCATTTTTTTTAAATATTCATTTACAATTTTCCTTTGCTCTTGGATATTCATATTTTTTTTAAATGGGATATTTAAAGTCCAACTTTCAAATGGTTCGTAGGGCTCATCATTATCAAAAGTAACTATAATAGGAAAATTAATTGTGGGGGTAACATTTTCTATAAAGAATAGTAAAACATCTGTATTTGAAGCATTAGGAGATGAGTTCATCAAGTTCTTCATTAGATTAGCATTAGTCTTGGCATATAATTCTACTGATAGTTTCTCGCGTTCGATAATCTCATTTACCAAAGTTTGAGTAAATATTATAGTCCCAATAATAATCATAATAGCTACAATAGCAAAAGTTAATTTAACTTGCCATTTAGAAATAGAGAATAAGAATCTAGAATAATTCTTTTTCTTTTTAAATAAATTCATTATTCAAATTTAATAGTATTCAACAAATTAGAAGCTATCTCTGCTTGCTCACCACTTTTTAGATTTTTAATAGTAATTTTATTATTATTCACCTCATTTTCGCCAATTATAATACAATACTTAGCGTTAGATTTGTCTGCTTCTCTAAATTGTGCTTTAAAAGATCTACGTTGTAAATCCATAAGTACCATATAATTTTTTTCACGTAGTATTTTAGAAATATTATTAGCATATTCTAGTGTTGATTCTCCTGAATGTACTACATATATATCGCAATTATTATTTAATTTGGGAAATTTGTTTAACTGCTCTGATATAAGGATTAATCGCTCTACTCCCATTGCAAATCCTACAGCTGGGGTAGGTTTGCCCCCTAATTGTTCGAATAATGAGTTATATCTACCGCCACCGCCAAAAGCATCTTGCGATCCAAGGGCAGTACTTCTAAATTCGAAAACAGTATGTGAATAATAGTCTAAGCCTCGAACTAATTTTGGCTCGAGCCTATATGGTATTTTTAGATTATCTAATAATTTTAATACTATATCAAAATGATATTTACTTTGGTCATCTAAATAATTGAGAATATTAGGTGCATTACTTACAACAGCTTTATCTCTTTCATCTTTTGAATCAAGGACTCTTAATATATTAGTTGAGAGTCTATTTTGAGATTCATTAGATAGTTTGTCTTTATTTTCATTGAGAAAGATTTCAAGAGTTTCTATGTATGTCTTTCTACTTGATTCGTTCCCTAAGGAATTTATTTCAAATATAAATTCATCTATCCCTATTTCTTTAATTAATTGGTAAGCTAATTGAATTATTTCTACATCACTCTCTGGGTGAGGCGAAGAAATACATTCTACCCCAAATTGATGGAATTGCCTTAGTCTGCCTTTCTGTGGCCTCTCGTATCTGAAAAATGGGCCTAAATACCATAGTCTAAGGGCTGAATATTCTTGAGTAAGATTATTTTGTATAACTGATCTAACTAACGAAGCAGTCATTTCGGGGCGAAGTGTAATTGATTCACCTCCTTTATCAAGGAAAGTGTACATTTCTTTGTTTACAATATCAGTGTTTTCTCCTATGGATCTAAGAAAGACTTCAGTTTTTTCAAATATTGGTGTTCTTAATTCAGAATATCCAAATAGAGAAGTTACTTTTTTTATTTTTTCTTCCAAAAAGTGCCATTTTTCAATATCATTAAAGAATAAATCTTTTGTTCCTCTTACATTTTGAATCATTGGTCAATCCTTTATTACTTGCATACTTTTAATTAAATATATAGTTGGAGTTTGTAAGACATAGTAGTAAATACCACTTTGTAGTTGATTGGCACTGATATCAATTTCATAATTCCCCTTAGATAATTCTTTATGTATTAAATCAAGTACTTTATTTCCAAGTAAATCAATTACATATAAGCTGGTATAACTATTCTCAATTATTTCAAAGTTAATTTTAGTTTTGTCGGTTACTGGGTTTGGTACATTTTGACTAAGTGATATTTTGCCATAAGGATCAAATAACCTAACTCCACTACCATTACATAGATTATTTATCTTAACTGCCCCATTTTGCTCATTAATTTTTAGCATACCTGACCCTATTGGGTATGAGTTTTCCAATTTCAAATTTGTAATTGAATCATTGCCAAATGCTACTTTGAAATCAACTGTTTTTAATAATGAATCCTTTCCATCATAAGGTAGTGTAATTTTTAATTTACGAGTATATCCATCAATTATATCTTCATCAAAAACACCTATCGGTTCTAATATTGTAGAGTTAAATGATAGATATGTATAGAATCCTTGTATTGATTTAGGAATACTATGTTCATTAAGGTCTTGAATATAAAAAGGGACTGTGATAATATCTCCTAAGTTGGCAGAGATATTATTGGGTACAGCAATTGTAATCGAATCTAATTTATAATTAATACCTTCTCCAAATAAATTTATTATTGTGGGTGTTCCTCTATCTTTATATTTTATAGATATTTGAGCGTTTTTACGTCCAATAGTAAGAGGATTGAACCTAATAGTAAGTAACAAATCTGAATTGCCATTTATGTTTCTGATACTATTTCCTTGAGTAATAGCGAAATCATCTTTGTATGATCCTATAATTAAGATTGAATCAATATCAACTAATTTTGATGATATATTTCTCACAATGGCAGAGAAAGTTGTATCTTTGAAGTTTCCTAATCTAATTTCACCAAAATCAACAATAGGGTTGTTAGGGTAAAGAGTTTGCTGGAATGAATTTCCGAGTAATTTTGCTGAGATTTGCTGTGCGGGTATAGAAAAAATAATTTCTGCATCTCTTAATCCATAATCTTTTGGTTCGAATGATAATTCTAAGTTTATTGAATCGCCCGGTTTCAATATTAATGGTAATTTTATTTGATTATTAATGGTAAAATCTTGGGCAGAGTTTCCTTGTATAAATATTTTATAAACTTTGTATGTAAATTGAGTTTCATTTTTAAATACTGATTTAACTAATGAGTCTTTAATATAACCTAATGGTAAGTCCCCGAAGTCAATATCTTTAGTTTTTCCGTTTACTCTTACAATCCTAAATACTGAATCTGAAACATCTTGTTGGATTTCTCTTTGGTTTAGATTCCAGATAATTGCTGTTGAGTCCCAACTTGCAGTTACAACTCGTGAACCAATTTTATCAAAAACAGCTGTTCTAACGGCATTATGATGCTTTTCTTTATCATTTCCAAAAACATTCTGACCAATATAGTCAATTACTGGAAATATTGAACCGTCGTCGGCATTCCACAATCTTGCTGTATTATCAGTGCTTGATGTTAATATTAATTCTTTTTTTAACTCTGGATGTACAAAAAAGCTCGAAGTAATAATCGAATTATTAGATAATGAATCAAAATTATGTGAAATATAATATAGGGGTTTTTCAGGCTTATTGACATCCCATACATATAATCTTTGAGGTTTAGAAGACTCAGTAGTAGATGCAATTTTAGTACCATCGCTATTGTATATTACATGCCAATTATTATATGCATTTGTTTCAAAAGTTTTAATTGGTTTATCACCTGCTTTATAATCTTTCCAATTCCATATTTTTATATTAGAGCCAAAATTAGCAGTAGCAATTTCAGAGTTATTTATTGGATTGAAAGAGGCAAATTTCGTAGGTCCATAATTAGATTTAATTTTTTTTATAGGGTTCCAAGTAGTATCCCATACTATTACTTCGCCTGAAAAATCGTTAGATACTAAGTAGTGACCAGTTGGATCCCACGAGACTGATTCAATCTTATTTTTATGCTCTTTAAGGATTGCTAATAAGCTCCCATCATTATAATTCCAAACTCTAAGGCTTGAGTCTTCTGAAGAGGTTACAATATATTTATCGTTAGGATCAAAATTTGCCCAAGTAACTTTATTGGTATGACCTTCTAATTTGAATTTTAAAGAAGCTGTAAATACATCCCAAACGTATGCGTTGCCATCACCACAAGAGGTAACAATTCTTTCGCCAGTACTATTAAAGAATGCGGAATTTACCTGACCTTTATGTCTTAAATAGAAAGTTTGCCCTATATTATTAGGCCACAATTGGTATATTTTTACTCTACAAGAATCGCTTGGAGTATCTGGTACTTTCCAGTCAATAGATAGTCCTTCGGTATTATTTTTAATAGTTTGATAATTTCTGCCATTGTCTGTAGAATATTCTACTTGTACTACATCTTTAGGTAAAAGTCCTTTCCAACTAATAAATGAGGTATCTCCAACTATCAATGTTTCTTTTAAATTAGGGTGAACTATTTTAATGGTGCCAATAACAGGTTTTTTGTTAGGGAAACCAGCAGTTATTAATACAGTATCATTATTACAAGCATTGGTTACAAATCGTAATTCTGTGAAGTTAATTGGTTCTTGGTATGCTGTATATTCTATTGTAATATTGATGAATTTATCTTTTTCTAAAAGATAGTTTTTAATATCTCCATCAATAATTCTGAACATATTTTTCGCAACAATATCTATAGTATCATATTTGGTGGTATCAATATCATTTCTCTTTAATTCTTTTAGATTAAAATCCTTTTGTATAATGAGAGAATCTATAAGGATATCTCTATTTTTAGCAGTTATAGTAAAACTCTGGCGAGCAGTTGCTCCCACTGGAATAGAGCTGAAATTAATATATTTAGGTGAAGCTATCAGAGACGATTGAATATTATTATCAATTTCAAAGGAGAAGTTATCATTTAAACTTAGTGAGGGTATAGATATGTCTATATTATGACTGCTCCCACAATTATATATTAATTGCCATTCAATATTACATGGTTTGTACCCTAAAATAAATGCTTTATAGATATCTGCCAGAGTGTTTAAATTACTGGTAGAATCAATTTTATCTAATAATAGTCCTCCCGTTTGAGATGTAATATTAATTAAATTCTGTTCTGCGGACTTTTCAAACATTAATACATTTATTTTGATGTTATTAGCAGTAGCATAATTGATAATAGATTTTTCATCAAATGTTGTATTTTTGTCTATTATAAGCAGTATATTCTTTTTATACTTGCCTCTACTAACTATTTTGAAAGATCCAGCTGGTTCTTTAAAGAATGAATTTTTGCTATCCCCTCCTATTTGTGGGTAAAATTCATTAATTGCATTTATTAATTTTACAATTGTATCTGTGAATTCCATATTTAGGAATGTTTTGGTATCAAAAGAACAAATAGAGGCTTCTGAATAGAATTTTTTGTTTATTAATATTTTGGCAAATTGTTTGCCTAAATTAAAATTATTTCTATCAAAATCTATTGAATTTAACGACAAATCAAAGCTAATGTTTAATGATACTGAGCTATCAATAATATCATTTGGACAACTCACTGATGTGATAGAATGTATACTTTCGCCATTATCTCGAATAGCAAAATCATCGGAAGTTAGGTTTCTAATAGGATTACCGTTGTTGTCGAATAAATAATAGAACGTAGATACATTAGGGTAATTGTTGTATATGTTTTTAATTACATACAACCCTTGCTGAGAGAATAATTTAATATTATTGTCAATTAGCAATAATATTAAAATAATAAATATTAATTTCTTCATCTTTATGCAATTTTTAGAAAAATCAATCTGCAAATTTATGACTTTTTTTTTAATTTATTAATCATAAACTAATTTTTGTACTTTTAAAACGTCTCATTTGTATTATTATTTATCTTTGATTAAATATGCTTTACCTATTACTTTTGATATTATTAAATTGTGGATTATATGCTCAAGATACTTTAGGAATAGAAGAGGAAAAACCTGTTGTTTTAAGTGAGTATTATTACAAATTTTATCCGGGCGATACTTTAAATTATAGATTTTCTTCTCGTGATAGTATTATTATAGATTATGGCAAAGCTCTGACCAAAGATAGATATGAATTATATGAAATAGTATGCGATTCTGTTGGCAAAAAGAATAAGTATTACTACCTTACATATTCATTGAAAAATTATATAGTCGATGAGCAGTTTAATGATATGGAAAAGATAAGAAGAACTAATTCTCCATGGATAGACAGAAAGGTTGCGTTAGTGATAGATTCTACTGGAAGAAGGGTACAATCTTCAGTAGATAATCCAACTTTGTATGCAATGTCTCCCGGAGGAGCTTTTCAGCCTAATTTGTTACTTAATTTCAAGGAAGTATATAAGGTAAATTGTGAATCTTGGATAGTAACTAGCACCGATACTTTGGCCGAAAATGGAGTTCCATATCCTATTATGAAGCAAAGTACACTTTTTAGGGCACAGTTACCTATCGATACTTTGGGATTTGCTACATATTCAGCTAATTTTATAAAAACTGCTACTGGTACTGTTACAACTATTACTAATGATACCAAAATATTAGTAGAAGCAATTATCAGTTTAGGTGGGACTTTGTATATTAGTAAAAAGGATATGATACCTTTAGCTATGTCAGCAACTACCGAGCAAAGGCTTAAAATTACAACACCCAAAAAGGAAGCAATGCCCGGCTATCAATATACATCTATAGTTTATGAATTAGATTCTTTCAAGCCAAGTAAGTTCAGATATAAGCAAGAATTACCAACAAATTCTATTAATAAAAAGAAAATTAAAAAAAGAAAGTAATTTCTTTATTTTTCTGTATCAGCAACTATTAATGAAACTGTAGAATCACCTAAAATATTAGGAATAGTCCGCGCCATATCTAAGAATCTATCTACTCCAATGATTAGTGCTATTCCTTCTGCTGGAATATTAACTGCATTGAGAATCATTACCAACATAATAATACCTACTCCTGGTACTGGTGCAGTACCTATTGAAGCTAATACAGCTGTTATTATAATAGTTAGCTGAGCGGTAATAGATAGATCCATCCCGTAGATTTGTGAAATAAATATAGCTGCTACACCTTGGTATAGTGCAGTACCGTCCATATTCATAGTAGCACCAAGTGGTAAAACAAAGCTTGCAATTTTGCTGGGTACTTTTAAATTATTTTCAACGCAATCTATTGTTACTGGTAAAGTAGCCGCCGATGAGCTTGTAGAAAATGCTATTATCATAGCATCTTTCATCTTGTATATAAAATCAAAGAACCCTCTTTTTGTAAATACTTTTATTAATGTGCCATATACTAATACAATTTGAAGTAGCAATCCAAGAAGTACTGTTATAATATACATTAGCAGGGTAGAAATTATATTGAAGCCAAAGTTGGCTACTGTAGATGAAATAAGTGCAAAAACGCCAAATGGTGCAAGTTTCATTACAAAATGAACAATTACTAACATTGCTTCACTTATACCATTGAAAAAATTCATCACTGGCTTACTAAACTCATCTTTTACAAAAGTGAGTGCAATACCAATTAAGACTGCAAAGAATACAATTTGCAACATATCTCCATTCGTAACTGCTTCAAATGGATTTTTGGGTACAATATTGACGAAGAAATCAACTACATTAAAATTATTATGAATTGATATTTTATTGCTTATATCATTGGTAAAGTCGCTTAAAAGAGTTTGTTTAGTTAACTCTGAAATATATGCTCCGGGTTGTAATAAATTAGCTAGTATTAAACCAATTATAATTGCAACCATAGTAGTAGAGATAAAAAGAAAAAAAGTTTTTAGCCCAATTCGCCCTAATTTTTTAACATCTTCTAAGCTACTTGCTCCTACTATTAGGGTTGATAATACTAAAGGAATAGCTATAAAGCTTAATAATCTAATAAATAAATCACCAATTGGTTTGATAACAGTAGCTATAGTCTGCCTTACTTCAACTTTTTTAATATCTTTTAAATAGATATCTTGTAAATTTTTCTTTAATATAAAATCTACATTTTTATTTTCAATCAAATGATTGATTTTTTTTATATTTGGATTATCTACAATTAAAGTGTCGAGTTGTGGTTTTATGATAATAGTAAATTGGCTTATATCATCGATATTTATGCTTTTAATCTCATCTGATCTATAATATATATTTATTTGGTTATGTTCAATTTTAAAAAGTGACCCAAAAATAGCTCCGAGTATTAATGCAATGATAATTTGAGTATGTAGCTCAATTTTAAACTTTTTCTTCAAATTATTTCTGTTCCTTCATAAAGTTCTGCAAATTAATCAATTCTTTGCTTATCTCTTCTTTCTTAGAGGCAAAATTAATATCTTTTTGAATATTATCCAAAACAAACTTTAAATCATTGACAGCGGCGGTATAATTCTTAATAGATTTGTAAGACTGCGCTCTATTGTAATATGATGACAACATATACTTATTATTTTTAATTGATTTGTTATAATATTCGATAGATTGCAAGTAATTTCCTTGACTAAATTGGCAATTACCAAGGTTAAAATAAATATATTCGTCTTCTCTTTTATTGGTAATTAATTTATGATAATCAATTTCTGATAATTGGCAATTACCTTCTTGATAATAAATATTAGCCCTATTGTATAGGGCATCTAAGTCGTTGGAGTCTATTTGTAATACTTTAGTAAAATAAAATACTGCGCTATCATTTACAGATTGCTGATAATAAATAAATCCTTTATTAAAATAAGCATATTTGTTATCTTTATCGGAGTTAATTACATACGAATAATCATTGAGAGCAGAATCTAATTCATTTAATTCTTGAAATACTAATGCTCTATTAAAATAAGTATTAGAGAGTAATGTATTAAGTTCTTTTTTCACATCAGACTTTTCAGAAATTGATAATTTAATGTTGATTAGATTAATTGATTTGTTTAAATCACTTAATGCTTGAAAATATTGTTTCAAATTATAATTGCATATTCCTCTCAAATTATATGCTTGGTATAGATTCTGAGTATCTTTGTCTAATGCTTTATCTATAAAATCTATAGCTTGTTTGTAATCTCCGTTATCGTAGAGCTTTTTAGCAAGTTCCAAAAATGAGCTTTTCTTTTGAGCTAACATAATATCATAGTTAATCGATATTATGATAATCAATAAAAGTATAACACTATATCTCAAGAATTTACTCATTGATTCGCTTTGTAGTAAATTTTAGAAATGATATTAATTTCTGGTAAGAGAGAGCGCGATACTGGGCATGTTTTTACTACATTTTCCAAAATTAATTTTTCTTTATCACTATATTCTTTTTGAAAGTATATATTTAAAGTCAATTGGTTGATCCTTCTAAAAGGTTCATTAATCATTTCTTTAGAAACGATGATTTTCAAGCCGCTAATATCAATGTTATTAGCATTTGCTTTAATACCCATAATAGTAGCAATACAAGAGCCAATAGAAGCAGCTGCTAAATCTGTTGGCGATATATATTCAGCTTTTCCATTATTATCTAAAGGTGCATCTGTAAAGAAATAATTCCCAGAAGGTTCGTGAATAACCTTGCAATGTAAATCACCTAAATAATCAATTATAATATTAACCATAACTTAAAAACGAATAAATTAATTAATTGTTAATAGCAAGAAATATACCATTTTATTTGAGTAAACGAAGGGAAAAAAAAATCTTTAAAAATGTAAATCATGTAAGTTATCATAATTTATATTTCTAAAGATTTTAATTAATAGTTTGATAAATAAGTAAATTTTATATTATCGAACCTCAATTAACCTAAGTATGCTCTTAAGGCTTTAGAACGAGAAGTATGTCTTAATCTTCTAATAGCTTTTTCTTTAATTTGTCTTACTCTTTCTCGGGTCAAATTAAATTTTTCACCAATTTCTTCGAGAGTTAATAAAGTGCCATCCAATCCAAAATAGAATTTAATTACATCGGCTTCTCTCTGTGATAATGTAGATAAAACTTGTTGTACTTCTACACGTAGTGATTCTCTCATTAATCCAGAGTCAGGTGGTGGCTGCTGTTCGTTAGGCAGCACATCTAATAATCTATTATCTTCACCTTGCACAAAAGGTGCATCGACTGATAAATGCCTTCCAGAAATTTTAATAGTATCCGAAATTTCGGTAACACTCATATTTAATTCTTCAGCTAATTCGGCTGCTGTAGGTTCTCTTTCGAATTCTTGTTCTAATTCGCTAAATTTCTTCCCAATTTTATTTAATGCTCCTACTCTATTTAATGGCAATCTAACTATTCTGGATTGCTCAGCTAAAGCTTGAAGTATAGATTGACGAATCCACCAAACAGCATAAGAAATAAATTTAAAACCACGCGTTTCATCGAATCTTTTGGCTGCTTTTATCAATCCGAGATTACCTTCATTAATCAAATCGCCTAAGGATAGGCCTTGATTTTGGTATTGCTTTGCCACAGATACCACAAATCTTAGATTAGCCTTTACTAAACGCTCTAATGCTCTATTGCCGTCATACCCACCTTTACGAATGGCTTGAGCCAAATAAATTTCATCATCGGGAGTTAATAATTCGACTTTGCCAATTTCTTGAAGATATTTATCTAAAGATTGACTCTCGCGATTGGTATATTGTTTGGTAATTCTCATTAAATATTTTAAACTCCAATTTTATAATTGATGATTAACGATAGACAATAACATTTATTTAAAATTATTGATTAGATGGGCTTAATAATTTTTTATAGTTATCAGATAATAAAATATTGATACTTTTCTTTATAATTGGATCGTTTTCGATCATAATTTTTGCTATTTTCTTTTCTTTATAAAATCTTAAATACAGTTCATATTTAATTTGATACAATAATTCAGATTTATATTTAGGTAATTCATTTAATAATTCTTTTTTTATTTCAAGTTCTAGTAATTTGAGTGATTCTAAAGATTTTTTCATCGAATTGTTGGTCTTTAATTCATTTTTAACATTTTCTAAAGAAGAAAATATATTATTAGTATATTTAATATCGGAATGATTAATATAGTTAATAAAACTATTATATAGCTCATTATCGTTTTGAATGTTATCCAAATTTTTTAAATTATTTATTTTAATATAATATTTAGCAAATTTAAAAAATATGAAATTGTTGTAAAAATCTACAAAGATAGGGTTATCAATTTCATTGTTGATAATAGAATCGGGCAAGATACCATTTAGGTCAAAAACTTTCCGCCCATTTTTTGTATGGTATTGAATAGTATCTTTTGAATTTTGTACAATTTTTCCTTTATATTTTTCTGCAAAATCAAGTCGTTGGATACATCGACCTGATGGAGTATAGTATTTAGAAGTAGTTATTTTAAGATGACCATTGTAAGGTACATCAAATATTGATTGTACTAATCCTTTTCCAAATGACTTGTTCCCTACGATAATACCTCTATCGTAGTCTTGTATTGCACCAGCAACAATTTCGGAGGCACTAGCAGTATTTTCATTTATGATGATACATAAGGGTATATCAGGTTCTAATGGTTTATTATATGTATAATATTCGCCAGAGTTTTCTAAATTTCTTCGTTTAGTAGAAACAACTAATGAATTTTCTGGGAGGAATAGTTCGGCAACATTAACTGAGGCATCGAGTAAGCCACCTGGATTATCTCTTAAATCTAATATCATTCCTTTTATTTGATCATTGTGCCTCATATCGTAAATAGCTTTTTTAATATCTGAGGCTGATGTCCTAGTAAATCTATCTAATTTAATATAAGCAACTTGATTATTGATAGCTTCATAGTAAGAAATATTATCCATTTTAATTGTTTCGCGATTTAATGAATGCAAGATAGTATCGTTATTATTGTTGATAACATACATTTGTAAGTTACTACCTTGCTCACCACGAGTATAATCTTTTAGTTTTTCTGTATCAATATTAATCACTATATTGTTGTCAATTCTATATATTCTATCACCCACTTTGATACCACTTTTATATGCAGGGTAGTCTTCTTTAATACCTGTTATTGTTAATTGAGAATCTATAACTGATACTGTGATACCTAATCCTGTATAAGACCCTGAGGCAAAATATTCTAAATTTTCAGTATCTTCTTCATCATAATATTCTGTGTATGGATCTAATGATTTTAGCATACCATCGATACCATTTTTAATTAAGGTTTTGGTATCAATTTCTAAAACATAATTCTCATATATCAATCTATAAATACTACTAAAAATATCAAATGACTTACTAATTTGAAAATATACGTCACTTTTGAATCCAAGCAATGCTATAATGAATAGTAGCGGTATTATATATATAATTTTCTTTTTACGCATTTATTTAAAATTTACTTTTCAAATATTCTGAAATTTTAGTAGCATCTACCCTATCCTGAATCATTGAATCTCTATCTCGAATAGTCACTGTATTAGAGTTAAGTGATTCGCCGTCAATAGTTATACAATATGGAGTCCCTATTTCATCTTGGCGTCTATATCTTCTACCGATAGCTCCTGATGAATCATATTGAATTTTATAATCTTTTTGTAATTCTTTATATATATTTTGAGCATATTCTGGCATACCATCTTTATTAACCAAAGGGAATATTGCTGCTTTAATTGGTGCTAATTTTGGATTAAATCTCAGCACAGTTCTGATATCATCTTTACCATCTTCATTTATTTTCTCTTCTTCGTAGCTATTGCATAGGAATGCCATTACACCTCGTGATACTCCACCTGAAGTTTCTATGACATAAGGAATATATCTTTCATTGTTTACTGTATCAACATATTCTAGTTTCTTCCCAGAATATTCTGTATGAGCTTTAAGGTCATAATCAGTACGTGAATGAATGCCTTCTATTTCACCCCACCCAAATGGAAATTCAAATTCTATATCAATTGCATAATTAGCATAATGTGCTAATTTGTCATGTAATTTCCATTTCAGTTTGTTGGGATTAATACCGTTATCAATATACCAATTCCACCTTTGTTCTTTCCAATATTCAAACCATTCTTTTTCCGAACCTGGTCTTATGAAATACTGCATTTCCATTTGTTCAAATTCTCTTGTTCTAAATAGAAAATTTTTTGTATTAATTTCATTTCTGAAAGCTTTTCCAATTTGTGCTATACCAAAAGGAATTTTCATTCTTGATGAATCCATTACATTTTTATAATTGACAAAAATACCTTGAGCAGATTCTGGTCTCAAATATACTACGTTCGAAGCATCTTCTAATGGACCTACAAAGGTCTTAAACATAAGATTAAAATTTCTAACTTCTGTCCAATCCATAGTTCCAGAAATAGGATCTTTGATATTGTGCTCTATTATAATATTATAATAATCAGAATTATCTTGTACTTCTGATAATTTTTTTGCAATTAAGTTAGCTTCATCATTTTTATTTTTTTTAATAAGCTTTTCTATATGATCTTCTATAAGATTATCAGCTCTATGTCTTGATTTAGAAGTTTTATTATCAATCATTGGATCACTAAACTGTTTAGTATGTCCGCTAGCATCCCAAGTCTTTGGATGCATAAGTATAGAGGCATCTATTCCTTCAATATCATCACGATAGGTCATTGCTTTCCACCATGAGCTCTTAATATTGTTTAGTAATTCTACGCCTAATGGTCCAAAATCCCAACATCCATTTAATCCGCCATAAATCTCTGAGCTTTGGAATACAAATCCTCGTCTCTTGGCGAGTGAAATTATACTATCTAATTTTATCATTTTAATTAACCATTCATTTTCATTAAGAATTACAAAAATAAAGAATTCATCTATATAATTAGAATAATTTTAATATTTTCAATATTTTAGAAGTTTGGTAATATTCAAATTATTGATTTATGAAATATATAGAAAAATATCCTTATCTTATTTTGCTGTTAATATGCTTTGGTGTATATTTTCAAACTTTATTTTACGATATATCGTATTGTGATGATATTACAATTATGGGCACTCAATTTAATAGAATATCAAATATTGATAGAATTGATGACGAATTGTTTAAGGGGTATCTCGACACAGATTATTATAGGCCAATAATTAATATAAGTTTTATATTAGATGCGGCTCTGGGTGGTAGATCTCCATTTGTTTATCATTTGAATAATTTATTATATCATATTTTTATTATCTTTCTCTTTTATTATATTATGATTAAATTAAAGTATGATTTAAAATATTCACTATTATTAGCTATTATTTTATCTATTCATCCCTTACTATTAAATGCAGTTGCTTGGATCCCAGGCAGAAATGATTTATTATTAACTTTATTTTCGTTGTTATCATTTAATTTCTTAATTAATTATATTAATAGAGGTAAGATTTTTAATTTAATTTTATCAAGTTTTACATTTTTATTAGCTTTACTGTCTAAGGAGACTGCTTCTATTTTAGTTATTCTCTTTACTATTTATGCTTACTTTCACAATGGGAAGTCTCGCCAAGATACTATAAGGGTTTTTCTTAGCTTATTTCTGTCTATTGTTGTAGCGCTAATAATGAGGTTTTTTGCAGAATTAGGTGCATCTGTCAATAAGATGGGGATAGGTGTCATTATGATGAACTTATCTGTATTTGGTGAAATAACATCAAAGTTTTTTTTACCTATAAATATTTCAGTTTTGCCTGTATATTCTATATATTATACTATTTTTGGTTCCTTGGTATTGATAATAATGATTATTTTTCCTTTATTAAGAAAAGTAAGAAGTTTTAATTTATATTTCGGTCTTAGTTGGTTTATTTTAACTTTATTACCAACTATATTAGTAACAACACAAAACTCAGACGAATGGAATCAATATTTAGAATGTCGTTCATATCTACCAGTAATTGGTTTATTTATTTATATTTCAGAATTGTTAAAAATCTATATCCAACCAAAATATTATCTCCTTTCTTTAAAAGCGTTTATAATTATTGCAATTCTTTTTGCAAGTATTAATTTATATAAAAGTAAGGTTTATGAAGATGGAATTTCTTTTTATTCTAGTGCTGTTTCTGATTTTCCTGATAGATCTCTATATAAAGAAATCTTAGGAAATCTTTATATGGAGGTTAATAAAAGTAAAGATGCAGAAAATATGTATAAAGATATGATAGCTGCTAACCCTACCTATTCTAAGAATTTTTTAAAAATGGCCGATTTTTATTTTAATCAGAAGAATTATGATAGTTCTATTTACTATGCCAAAAAATCGGTTGAATTGGATAGCAATGCTAATGCTACAAGTCTGATGATTAATTCATTTATTAGCAATAATATGCCAGATTCGGCAATTAATTATTTATCAGCAATTTATCAAGATTCTACAAAATACCCAGAAGCATATATAGATTTGATTAATCTTTTAATCAATCAAAAAAGATATGATGATGCACTAAATATAGCGAAAGATAGGATATCTAAAGGTTATGATAGAAGTATTTTTACTGATATTTTTTACAGTTGGACTCAATATTTCTTTAAAGAAAAAGATAATGTAGGAGTAATCAGGACAATGGAGAAAGGTATTGAGATAGAACCAAATAATATAGAAGTGCTTAAGTATTTGGTTGAATCTTATAGAAATGCAGGCTTGATTGATAAATCGCAATTTTACGAAAAGAAGTTAAATAAATTATTAAAAAAGTTTTAATTTTTTAATTCGTCTAACTATGATTATGAATGATAATAACAATTTATATATAGAGAAAAATTTAGAGACTGAATTAACTGATATAGTAGTTTTAGGTGCTAAAGAGCATAATTTAAAGAATATCAATATTAAAATCCCACGAGATAAGTTTATAGTAATTACAGGTTTATCTGGTTCTGGTAAATCATCTTTGGCTTTTGATACTATTTATGCTGAGGGTCAGCGTAGGTATGTAGAGTGCCTATCGCCCTATGCTAAGCAATTTATGGGTATAATGAAAAAACCTGAGGTTGATTTGATAGAAGGGTTGTCCCCTGCTATATCGATAGAGCAAAAATCTATTTCGCACAACCCTCGCTCCACAGTAGGCACTACTACTGAAATATACGATTATTTAAGGTTACTTTTTGCTAAAATCGGCATACAATATTGTGATAATTGCAATATACCTGTAATAAAAAAATCAGTTGATCAGATAATTGACGAAATTCTAAATAAGTATAGAAGTAAAAATATTATAATCTTAGCTCCATTAATAATTGGTCGCAAAGGTCATTATAGAGAATTATTCGAAACATTAATTAAACAAGGATTTGGAAAAGTTAGAATAGATGGTGAAATTAGAAACTTGGAACAGGGGTTAAAGCTTGATAGATATGTTGTGCATAATATTGATTTGGTAATTGATAGATTGACTATTAATATTGAGAATATGAATAGACTCAATGAATCGTTAGATTTCGCTTTAAATAAGGGTGAGGGAACGATCTCTATATTAGTAGATAATACTGATATCCCTCAAATAGAATTGTTTAGTATTAATAATTCTTGTCCTAAATGTAGCAAATCGTTTGAGAATTTGGCTCCCAATTTATTTTCTTTTAATTCACCTTATGGGGCTTGTACCAAATGTGATGGGCTTGGTAATTATGAAGATATTGATACTGACTTAATAATTTCTGATTATGATAGCCCTATTTTCGGAGGAGCTATACATTTCTTAAATAGAAAAGACAAAAGCAATAACTATCAAACTTTTAACTGGCTTACTAAGCAAATAGGTAATTTTTTAAAAATCAATAAGATTAATCAAGAGCTACCTTTAAAAGATTACCCAAAGGATATTTTGGCTAAATTACTTTTGAATAATGAGGAAAATAAAGAAGAGGAAATTATACAAATTGGTAGTTTTGCTGTAAATGTTAATACAGTATTTGAAGGTTTAATACCTATTTTAAGGAAAATTGCACGCCAATACGAAGATAGTGATGAAAAAAATATAATTTCATATTTGATTAAAGAGAATGATTGTGAGTTTTGTAATGGTGCGAGATTAAAGAAAGAAAGTCTTTTTGTAAAAATTGATAAATATAATTTGGCAGATTTAGTTAAAATGGATATACCTGATACTAGATCTTCTATTAATGAAATTCAATCTAAATTAAATGAAAGAAATAAAATTATCTCTAGCATAATTATTAAAGAAATCTCTTCTCGTTTAGAATTTTTAGAAGAAGTAGGACTTTCTTATCTTAATTTGAATAGACAAGTAAATACTTTATCTGGTGGAGAGTCCCAACGTATCAGATTGGCATCTCAAATCGGTTCTAAATTGGTAGGAGTTACTTATGTTTTAGATGAACCTAGTATTGGGCTACATCAACACGATAATGACAAATTAATCAATTCTATCAAGAATCTAAAAGAATTGGGTAATACTGTGATAGTGGTAGAGCATGATAGAGCAATGATAGAGAATTCTGATATATTAATAGATATTGGACCGGGAGCTGGTATCCATGGGGGTAAAATAATTTTAAATTCATCACCAAAAGAGCTTAAGAAGTTAGATAAATCACTTATTAAAGAATCTATAACTGCTCAGTATTTATTAAATAAGAAAAAAATAAATTATGAAATAGAAAGAAGAGAAGGCAATGGCAATTCTATAAAATTAATTGGTGCTAATGGTAATAATTTGAAAGATGTAACCTTAGAGATTCCTCTTGGGAAATTGATTTGTATTACTGGTATGAGTGGCTCTGGAAAAAGTTCTTTGATAAATGAGACATTATACCCAATTTTATCAAAGAAGTTTAATTCCAGAAGCACCCAAACACCTTTATCATATAAGAAAATTGAAGGTTTAGATTATATTGATAAAGTGATTGAGATAGATCAGACTCCCATAGGTAGAACTCCACGAAGTAACCCTGCTACTTATACTGGGCTCTTTACTTTGATTAGAGATCTATTTGCTTTATTGCCTGAATCTAAAATTAGAGGATACAAGGCTGGTAGATTTTCTTTTAATGTAAAAGGCGGAAGATGCGAAGATTGTGAAGGTGCTGGGATTAAGAAAATTGAGATGAATTTCTTGCCTGATGTTTATGTAAAATGTGATACTTGCGCTAGCAGGAGGTATAATTCTGAAACTTTGCAAATTAAGTTTAAGGATAAATCTATCTCTGACGTATTAAATATGACAGTAGAAGAAGGAGTTGATTTTTTTAAAGATATACCTAAAATTTTTAAAAAATTAAAAACTTTGAATGATGTTGGGTTAGGCTATATTACATTAGGGCAGCAAGCTCCTACACTTTCTGGTGGCGAAGCTCAAAGAGTAAAATTAGCTACTGAATTATCTAAGATTGGCACTGGTAAAACTCTATATTTATTAGATGAACCAACTACTGGCTTACATTTTGAAGATATTAATATTTTGCTCAAGCTTTTGCATAAATTAGTAGATAAAGGTAATACAGTAGTAATTATAGAGCATAATTTAGATGTCATTAAGTCAGCTGACTGGATAGTGGATTTAGGTCCTTTAGGAGGTAAATACGGTGGTGAGATAATAGCTAACGGCACTCCTGAAGAAGTAATTAAAGTAAAGAGAAGTCTAACTGCACAGTATTTGAAAAAGGAATTAAAAAATGCTTAATTATGAACAGATACCTCGACTATTGCCTTATGACATTGATGGTAAACCTATTATTATCGAATTTAAAGCTGGCTCAGGATTAGTGGCTGGTGCAGAATTTAAATTATACAAAAAAGATTCTTTAAATTATTTAAAATTTTGGAAAATTGGCTCTCAAGATAATGAAGCATCACGATTAGTAATAGAACGTGATAGTAAATTATTAAACAAACATGCTTTGACTTGGCAAATTCTATGCTGTACTAAAAATATTGAAACTTACAATGGTATTATTACTATTGATTTTTATCAAGGTGATAAAAAGCTAAAACCAAATATACCAACTCTTCGAGAATTGGATAATATACCTCCTTGTGCTGTTAAAAGGTATATTAAATTTACTGAAGCTTTGCTGTTTATTGCAAGAATTTAATATTTTATAATTTAATTCGTTAAATACTTTTTTTTATTTATATTAAAAATAAACCATAATTGGAGAATTCATGAAAATTCTTATTTGTGTATCCAAAGTCCCTGATACAAATATTAAAATAGTTGTTGGTGATAATAAAAAAGCTATTGATAGCAAGGGTATAAAATTTGTCTTAAATCCAAATGATGAATTTGCAATAGAGGAAGGTTTGCAATTAAAAGAAAAATTTGGTGGTGATATCACAGTAGTTACAGTAGGCGATGAATCTGCTAAAGATATATTAAGAACTGCACTATCTATGGGCTGCAATAATGCTATTATTGTTAAATCTTCTACTGATATTGATTCTATTCAAGTAGCCGAAAATTTAGCTTCTGTTGTAAAAAGTATTAACCCTGATTTAGTATTAATGGGTCGCCAGAGTATAGATTTCGATTCTCAGCAAATTCCTTCTCTAACTGCAGAATTACTTGATCTACCATCTGTTTCGGTAGTTTCTAAGCTAAGTATAGATGGTACTAAGATATTAGCAGAGCGTGATATAGAAGGTGGAAAAGAAATTGTATCTTCGAATTTACCTTGTATAATAAGTTTTCAAAAGAGTATTAACCAACCTAGATATCCTAAGCTACCAGATATAATGAAAGCAAAGAAAAAAACTATTGAAGAGATTAATAGTTTAGATTGTGCACCCTCTGTTGAGATAGTAGAGATTAGTTTACCTGATAAAAAGCGTATTGGAAAGATAGTAGGCGATAGTGATGCTGAAATAAGCGAAATTGTCAAATTATTGCATGAAGATGCAAAAGTTATTTAATTGGAGAACAAAATGGGAAAAATTTTAGTAATATTAGAAAAAAATAAAAATTCTTTAAAGAGAGTATCTTTTGAATTGATAACTGCTGCTATTAACTTATCAAAAGCAAATGGAAGTAAAGTAGCCGGTTTATATTTTGGTAATGCCGAAGGGATACCTTCGCTAGTAAGTGAATATGGGCTCGAAGAAGTTATTAATATCAATAATTCTAATTTGGACAATTATTCTTCTACAGGGTATGCTAAAGCAATTGCGCAAGTAGCAACTTCTGAGAGTGCTGATATAATTTTATTTCCTGCTAATGCTATGGGTTCAGAATTAGCACCAAGAGTAGCAGTTAAGCTAAATGCTGGCTATATAGCTGACAGTACTAAATTGGAATTTGTAAATAATGAGTTGATAATCACTAAACCAATTTATGCTGGTATGGCTATTTCTACTAACAAAATTTTAAAAGTAATTAAGATAATTTCGTTAAGACCTAAAGCATTTACAGCTCAAAAGTCTAATAGTAGTGTAAATACTGTTGTTAAAGAATTTAATACTGATATTAACCCAAGTGATTTGAAGGTTAAAGTAATCGAAACTAAAGTTAGCGAAGGCAAATTAGATTTAACTGAGGCTGATGTAGTGGTAGCTGGTGGTAGAGGACTTAAATCTGCTGATAATTTCTCTATGCTCGAAGAATTGGCATCATTATTAGGTGGTACTGTAGGAGCTTCAAGAGCAGTAACAGACGAAGGATGGCGACCAGCTTCCGAGCAAATAGGGCAAACTGGTAAGACTGTTTCCCCATCTTTATATATATCTATTGCTATTTCTGGAGCTATTCAACATGTATCTGGTATGAACACTTCTAAAGTCATTTTATCAATTAATAAAGATAAAGATGCTCCAATTTTTAAAATCTCTGATTATGGAATTGTAGGTGATTTATTCCAAGTATTACCTAAATTTACTGAAAAAGTAAAAACTCTTAAAGACTAATTTTTATTTTACTATTATATAAAAAGTCATTCTAACAACATAGAATGACTTTTTAATATTAAAAAAAGATTATAACTAAGATAGCGATTTTGCAATTATTTGGCTTTGTTCTTTTAAGTGTATCGTAGCTAATCCTGTAGCAGTGGCAGCGGCAGCTGGTCTTCCAATATATTGCAATTTTTTGCCTAAATTGCTTATCATATCTCCAATCTGTTCATTCATAAAAATCCACGCCCCCATATTCTTAGGTTCTTCTTGTACCCAATTAATAGTATCTACTTTATAATTATTTATGATAGATGCAAACAAAGAAGAATTGAATGGGTAATATTGTTCTACTCTTACAACTGCAATATCATTAATGTTTTGTTTGTGTATTTCAGTCATAAGTTCGAAATATATTTTTCCTGAACAAACTAATACTTTTCTAGCTTTTTCTGGATTTTTAATAAAAGATTCATCATCAATAATGTGTTTAAAAGAACCTTGAGTAAATTCTTCTATTGGTGATACTGCTAAGTGATGTCTTAAAGTACCTTTAGGTGTTGGTATTATTAAAGGTATTCTATATGGTTGGTGTAATTGCCTTCTTAAAATATGGAAATATTGTGCTGGATTGGTCAAATTAGCAACGATAATATTATTCTCTGCACAAGCTTGCAAATATCTTTCTATTCTACAACTTGAGTGCTCTGGACCTTGGCCATCATATCCATGTGGCAACAGCATAACTAAATCAGAATAAATACCCCATTTTACTTCGGAACAAGATATATATTGGTCGAATATAGTTTGAGCATTATTGGCAAAATCACCAAATTGGGCTTCCCAGAATGTTAAAGAATTAGGTGAAATAACGCTATAACCATATTCATATCCTAAAACAGCCATTTCTGATAACGGAGAATCAAAAATTCTTATTTTATTTTGTCCTTTTCTAATATGATTTAGAGGGGAATAATCATATTCTCTTTCATAATCGGTCAGTATGGCATGCCTCTGGCTGAAAGTACCTCTTTGGCTATCTTGTCCAGTAAATCTAACTTCGTAGCCTTCTACTAATAATGATCCTAAAGCTAATAATTCAGCCATAGCCCAATCTATTGCTGTTTTATCAGAAAAGACCATTTCTTTTCTTCTTTTTAATAGTGGAGCAATTTTGGGATTAATTTTAAAATCATTTGGGTATGATATAATTGCTTCTGCAACTTCTTTAAGTAATTCTTCAGAAATGTTTGTATCAAAAGCTGTAAATAATTTATCACTTTTATCTTGAATTATTACATTATTTTGTCCTGAAGGTTCTTTCCTTTTGTCAAATGCTTGGTCTAATCTACTTTTTAGATTTTGTGAATATTCATCAACTTGCTCTTTTGTAATTATACCTTGCGATAATAATTGTTGTTCGTAAATAACTGATGTGCTCACCATTGATTTAATTTTTTTGTATAACAATGGCTGAGTATAAGTTGGTTCGTCAGCTTCGTTATGTCCATATTTTCTATAGCATAACATATCAATTATAACATCACTTTGAAATTCGCTTCTATATTCAAAGGCAAATTTAGCAGCAGCTACTACTTGCTCAGGGTCATTACCATTTACATGTAGAATAGGAGTCTGAAGCATTTTAGCAATATCAGTAGCGTAAACTGTTGATCTAGCATTATCGCTTGTAGTAGTAAAGCCAATTTGATTATTAATAATAATATGGATAGTACCACCAGTTTTGTATCCTTCTAATTGCGACATATTAAGTGTCTCTGCTACTATACCTTGTCCAGCAAATGCAGAGTCGCCATGAATAAGTATCGGTAGTACTTTGGTATAAGTTCCGTCTTTTATTTGATTATCAATAGCTCTAGCCATCCCTTCAACAATTGGGTTTACTAGTTCTAAGTGAGATGGGTTTGGTGCTAAGATTAAATTAACATTATTACCGTTAGGCGAGGTATATACACCTTTGTTACCTAGATGGTATTTTACATCTCCTGATCCTTGGTATGATTTTTCATCATACACCCCTTCGAACTCATTAAATATAGCTAAATAGGACTTACCTACATTATTTACTAATACATTTAATCTACCTCTATGCGGCATACCAATTACAATAGTATCAAGGTATTGGTCGGCAGCATCTTGGAATATTTTGTCTATCATTGCTACTGCTGCTTCTGCTCCTTCGAGCGAGAATCTTTTGCTACCAATAAATTTGGTATGTAGATAATTTTCAAATGTTTCGGCGTCAATTAATTTTTCTAATATTTTAATACGTTCTGAGTTTAAGAAAGATGGGTTGTTACGACTAATTTCTAATTTATTTTTTATCCATTCTTTTTTGTCAGGATCTTGAATATGCATATATTCGAAACCAGTAGCGCCACAATAAGTTTCTCTTAGGGATTCGATAATTTCTCTTAAAGTTAAGTTATTGGAGTTGCCTGCAATATCGGCAGGAAATACTCTATCTAAATCCCATATTGTAAATCCATAGAAAGCTGGGTCTAGTTCTGGATAATTATATGCTTCAAACCCAAGAGGGTTGATGGATGCAAGTAAATGACCGCGTACTCTATATGCGTGAATTAATTTAATTATATTAGCGCTTTTTTCTATATCAGATAATTTATGAGTAGTACCATATATTTTGAGTTCATCTGTATCTTTTGCCCATTTAATAGGTTGAAAAGGGATATTTAGGCTATAAAAGATTTGCTCATAAAACTGATGTTTACCTAAGAGTAAATCATAAACATAAGCCAAAAACTCAGCATTTTCGGCACCTTGTATAATACGATGGTCGTATGTACTAGTAACATTTATTACTTTAGATACGGCAAAATCTGACAATAAATCAGGTCTCATCGCAGCAAATTCAATTGGGTATTCAATAGAACCAGTTGATATAATCATTCCTTGCCCTTTTAATAAACGTGGGCTTGAAAATGTAGTGCCTATCATACCAGGGTTAGTTAATGTAACGGTAGTATCTATTAATTCATTGTAGTTTAATTGATTATTTCTAGCTATATCAATTAACCTATCGAACTCAGTAATAAATTTGTCGAACGGTAAGTTTTGAGCATCTTTCAGGCAAGGTATCACCATTTTTCTAAATCCATTATTGGATTCGATATCAATAGCAAGGCCTACATTGATACTATCTTTTTTAATTCTCTTAGGCTGACCATCCACGTAATCATACGAATCATTAAGTCTTGGGAATTTAGTAAGTGCTTTTACAAAAGCCCAAGCTAGTAGTGGAGTAAAGGATACTCTTTGCTTATGGATTTGTAAGTGATGACGGTTTATAATTCTCCTATTTTCGTCTAATACCTTTATAGGTATTGTTCGAGTAGCCGAAGCTGAAGGCACTTCCAAACTATCATTTATAAGATTAATATGAAGAATCTCATCTTGCGAGAAATCTTTTGATTGAATGTTAGGATTTATTTTAGAATCTGAGCCATTTCTTGCTACTGATTCATATTTTTTATCTTGTGTATCAGCAGTAGGTATCGGTCTATTATCTTGCACATAAACAGATCTACCATGAACTTTTTGAAAATACTGTTGCCACTCTGGGCTTACAGAATCAGGATCTTTTAAATAACTGAAATACAGTTCATCCTCAAAAGCAGAATTTAAGTTTATCATATCTAATATAAGTGTATAAATACATTATTGTATAGACGCTCACCAAAAATTTAATTTTAATATATTCATAAATTACATTAGATTTTAATATTTTTCTTCAATTTTTTGAAATAATTCAATTATTTCAGATTTTTCTGTACAAGCTAATAATTTCTTTCTAAAATCTAAGTTATTCAATAATCTAGATATTTTACTTAAATATTTTAGATGCTCAACTACATTATCTTCTAAGCCAATTAGCATAAATACTATTCTTACTTTTTCTCCATCAAGGGCATCATACTCAATTGGATTTTTTAATATAGCTAATGCAGCACAATTTTTATTCGCATATTTGGATCGTGTATGTGGTAAGGCTATTCCTTTACCTATACCAGTGGATAAAATCTTTTCACGTTGATAGATTTCTTTGGTAACTTCATTTGCTTCTTTCAGACATCCCTTTTTAGATATTTGAGCTATCAATGTTTGTACTAATTCTTCTTTATTATTGATATCTAAATTTATATTAATGGTATCAATATCTAAAATATTATATATATTCATTTTTTTTTACTTTTTCCAATTTTTAATTAATTCTATAAATTTCGAAGCATTACGATTAGCATTTTCTAATGATTCGCTTTCTGCAATTACTTGAAAAGCTCCTTTTTCTTTGGCAGGTAGCAGAAGAATCGAATCTCCCCTATCAAATATTTTAACACCTTCAATGAGCTGTCTTTCGTAATTTTCGGAGTATTCCATACATTTCCTCATAACTGTACCTTTGTATTCCCATGCTACTGGTGTTTCTTGCATTACTTGGTATCTTTTGGGTAATGATTCATCTAATTGTGATAAAGTATACCCAGTTTTGGCTAACATTTCTAACATTTGCCCTATTGTAAACATGCCATCAGATGCAAATAGAAAGTCTGAGAATATAAATCCGCCATAAATACCAGTTACATATTTGACTTTGTCATCTAAAGTCGCATCCATCATAGCCGAATGTGAATTTTTAATTCTAATAACTTCTACATTGTAGTCTTTTGCTATTTCTTCGATTTCGGTAGGTGCTACTATTGATGCTGCAATTTTATATGGTTCTAAATGCTTATGAGTCTCGAGATATAGTTTTGTAACTATTGTAGATAATCTCACATTAGTGTACCACACTCCTCTTTCGTCAATAACAGAAACTTTTTCTGCTCCTGGCTGTAATCTAAACCCTAATTCATACCCTAATGATTTCATAATTCTGCCAGTATTATCTGGCTTTTCTTCTATTGCTGGATCTGGGTGAAATCTCGTGCCATCTACATAATTATTAAGTGAAATTACTTCTATATTTAATTTACCTAATAGTCCAGGCAAAATAGTAGCAGCTAGTCCAAATGAATAATCTATAAGCAATTTGAAGTTTCTATTGGCAATTAGCTCTGTATCTAACGAACTTAAGAATCTATTCTGATATATTTCATTAGTTCTTTCTGGGAAAGCTAATATACCAACTTCTTTAGGCTTTACTCTTTTAATATCTTCTCCAAAGAAATATCTTTCAATTTTTTTGGTATCATTAATAGATATATCTCTACCATCATTGCTAAATATAATAATATCCATTAGCTGAGGATCTCTAAGAGATTTACGAACATGAAATCCACCTGCATATCTTCCTAATCTTAGCTCTTGGCGTGTTTGAGGTATGGAAATAGTTTGCAAATCGTTTACATTAACGCCAACTGATAGCAAACCAGCCGTAATTGCTCTTTTCATTATTCTTGATACTGGATCAGGATCTCGGCTCGCTAATATACTCATACTTTTGCCTATAGTAAGCCCTAAGGCTGAACCTAGTTTAGCTCCAAATTCTGGGTTAATCTCAATATTAGAAATCCCTGATATCCTGGCATCAGTAAATAATTCTCTTTGCCATTTCTCTTCTTGCACTAAGGAACGAGATAAAGTAGCTCCTTCTTCTACGTATTTCTTAGGCCATAATTTAATATTAGAATATAGTCGTGCATGATTGCCAATATTACAGTCGTCTGCAATAAATACGTTCTCTTGGATATTTACAAAATCACCAATTTTTACATCAAATCCGATTACATCATCGTAAAGTTCTGAAAAATCACCTATTGATACTCCATCCCATATCATACATCCTTGTAACTTAGATCCGCTACCAATATTAACATTATTACCAATTACGCAATCTTTAATTTCGCAATTTTCACCTATTTGAACATAGTCTCCTATTATATTATTTCCTTTCAATATTGTATTTTGGGGAATAATTGTATTCTCGCCAATTTTTAAATTATTAATCAGAATATTGTTATGTAATTTAACTTTACCATACAGAGAGTCAAATTGTGCTAATTGATATTCATCTAAATTTCCTACATCTTTCCAGTACCCTTCTGCTATATAACCATAAAGTGGCATTTCTTTTTGTAGCATTAATGGGAATAGGTCTTTACTAAAATCAAATTCTTCTTGATATGGAATTAAATCAAGTACATCTGGCTCTAATATATATATCCCAGTATTGATAGTATCAGAAAATACTTGCCCCCATGATGGCTTCTCTAAAAATCTTGTTATTTTGCCATCACTATCTGTCATTACTATTCCATATTGTAGTGGTGCGGTAACTCTGGTAAGTAGCAGTGTAGCTTTAGATTTTTTTTGAATATGAAAATTTAATGCCGCAGTGAGATCGAAATCAGTTAATACATCGCCAGATATAATAATAAATCTTTCGGTTAGTTGTTTGTAAGCGTTTTTGACTGCACCAGCTGTTCCATAATCTGCGTGAGCAAGTACATAGTTCATAGATACGCCCCACCTACTACCATCTTCAAAATAATTGGATATAGAATCAGGCTGGAAGTATAGCAAAGTTATTAAATCGTTTATATTATGTTTTTTAAGTAAATTAATTATATGCTCTACCATTGGCACATTAAGAACTGACACCATAGGCTTAGGGATAGTCATAGTAAGTGGTCGAAGTCTTGTACCAAAACCACCAGCCATAATAACTGCTTTATTCATACGATACTCTTAATTAAAGTTTTTATACTTTTTGAATTTTTGTAAAATATAATAGAGCAATTTATGAATTTATTTACGGGTAATCAAATAGAATTTATTATTATCTATGTTTTTTTTACTTTTGAATTATTAATTTTATTCAATCAAGAATTACAATGATAACAAATGTATTGCTGACAGGTGCATCTGGATTTATAGGTAGTCATATTTTAGATCAGTTATTAGATGATGGTTATAAAGTAACATCATTAATTAGAAGCAAAAGTAGTAAGAAATGGATTGAAGGTAAGAATACTAAAATTGTAGTAAGTGACTTTGTGAATTATGAAAATATTAAAGATGAATTAAAAGATATAGAAGTGGTAATTCATGTAGCTGGTATTATAGCTGCTTTAGACTACAAGGAATTTTATGTGGTAAATTCGGAAGGCACTCGTATTCTATTAGATGCGGTAGCCAATTATTCTGATAAATTCAGTAAATTTATATATATTAGTAGTCAGACTGTGGGTGGTCCTGCCACAAGTTTGGATAATCCAATTGATGAATCAGACAAAGTAAATCCTTTAACGAGTTATGCTAAATCCAAATTCGAAGCAGAAAATTTTGTTATCCATAATAAATATGGGATTAATTATTCCATTCTAAGACCTGCCGCTGTATTTGGCGAGCGTGATCCGGGTATATTACAAATATTCAAAATGGTTAAAAAAGGTTTAGCTCCATTAATTGGATTAGACAATAAGTATTTGAATCTTATATATGTTAAGGATTTGGTAAAGGCTGCTATTAGCTGTATTGATAATCCATTATCTAATAATCAAATATACTATATTGCAGGTAAGGAAGTTTATAATTGGAACTTTCTGATGGATAAAATTAAGGTTGTGATAGATAATAAAAATGCTATCAAAATAAAAGTTCCTAATTTTTTAGTATTAGCTATTGGGTACATTAATGAGATAATATCTAAAATAATTGGTAAACCTCAGATTTTTAATTATGACAAAGCAATTGATTTCACAAGGAAATATTGGGTTTGTAATTCGAGTAAAGCTAGAAATGATATTGGTTTGGAGACTAACGAAGACATAGGTTATCTGCTTGATATAACAGCTAAATGGTATATGAAGAATGGATGGCTTTGATGAATTTTAATATTAATAAGTTGTTTGCAGTTCTGGTTACTATAGTAATATTTATAGTAATATCTGTTTTTTTTATTATGTCATTAATTAAAAACAATGCAGAAGAGTCATACAATTTATATTCAAGTATTTTAAGAAATCAAGTTAATATATATGAAAATGATTATGGTATAGGGCATATTAGTGCCAAAAGTGATGAGGATTTATTTTTTGCAATTGGATATTACCAAGCAGAAAAGAGATTATGGCAAATGGATTTTTTACGAAGATTTGCTATTGGTAATTTATCTGAGATTTTCGGAAAAGATGCTGTAGATATTGATAAATTTATTCGTTGTTTTGAAATCAAGGATGTATCTCAGAGGAATTGGGATTCATTATCTGGAAAGTCGCAATTAATTATCAAATCATTTTCAGAAGGTATTAATTTCTACATAGAGAAACATAAGAACAATTTGCCTGTTGAATTTTCATTGTTGGATTATGAACCCACTAAATGGGAGCCTTGGCAAACTCTGGCAATTAGCAAGGCTATGACTTTTGAATTTTCTTTTGGGATTTGGGTAGATATTGTAAATGGTCAGATAAAAGATAAATTAGGAGAGAAATATTTGAAATACTTCATTCCTAATTTTAATGATTTTAAATTTAATGATAATTTGGAAAAGGATATTATTAATATAGATTCTAATTATATTAATACTTTATCTAAACTTCATAAGAATTTCAAAACTTTTGAAAGTGGAATTGGCTCTAATTGCTGGACTACAGGAGTATCGGAATCTCAAGATGGTAATTTGATTTTGGCAAATGATCCTCATACTCAAGTGTCTGTACCAGCTAGATGGATAGAAGTGCATATTAGTAATGAAAATATTAATTCTGTTGGGCTTATGATTCCCGGTATACCTTTGCCTATTATAGGCAGGAATGATAATATTGCATGGGGTATTACTAGTTTATTGATAGATGATTTTGACTATAATATTGAAAAAATCTCAAATGATAAAAAATTCTATTATACTAACGATACAATTAGACATAATATTCAATATATAGCTGACACTATACGAATTAAAGGTAGCGAACCTTATTTGTATTATCAAAAGAAGACAGATATGTCAGTAATTTTGTCGGAGTCCCATATATCGAGAAATTTAGGTTCATTTGCTGATGGCAAATACTATCAAGCAAATAAATATTTTGATAAATATGCTTTAACTTTTCAATGGGTAGGAAAAGAAATTTCTGATGAGATATTATCTATGTATAAGATAAATAGAGCTAGTAATTTTGATGAGTTTGAAAGTTCTTTTAGTACTTGGTTTTCTCCCGGGTTGAGTTTTCATTATATTGGAAAGGATAATATGATGAGAATAGTCCCTGCTGGAGTTGTTCCGATTAGAGATGCAGAACAAAATCCATTATTACCTCAAATTTCTTATAAAAAGAGGTACAAATGGTCGGGGTATGAAAAATTATACCATAATTATCAGATTACGGATATTGATCAAAGCGGTTATCTAATTTCTGCTAATAATTTGTTTATTAAAGCTAACAATTATATCACAGATTATCAAGAACCCGATTCAAGATATATGAGAATAAAAGAAGTATTGAATTTAGAAAAGCCAAATAATTTGATTAGAAGTAAATATTTACAAATGGATCAGAAATCTTTATATGCACGTGATCTACTAAAGATTTGCTTAAAAGTATTGGAAGGTAAACAAAGCTTATTAAGTCCTTTAGAGAAGCAGGCTTACTATAAATTAACTAATTGGAATTATATTTTATCGAGTAGAGATAATACATCAAGTATTTATACATTATTTTTTTATAATTTATTAAAAAATACTTATGCTGATGAATTAGGTAATAGTCTTATGGCTCAATACACTTTTCTAAGTAGTATTTCTACTCGCAAGCTAATGGAATCAATACTTAATAATGAGTCTAAAATTTTTGATAATATTAATACAAATGAAATTGAAAATAGAGATTATATTATTTTTATTAGTTTCCAAAATGCAATTAAAGATTGTATAGAGATATTTAATAGTAAAGACTTAAAAACTTGGGAGTATGGAAAATTTCATCAAATCTCCCCTACTCATATTCTAAGTAGAGAAGATGATCTTAAACCTATTTTTGAATTTGGGAAATCTTCAATTGGTGGTAATAATACTACTATTCTAAATACTGGTTGGAATTACAATGATGGATTTAATGCAAGTGTTTATCCTTCTGTGCGATTTGTATGTAATTTGCGCGATTCCTTGGTCTATATTTCTTTGCCGGGTGGCATATCAGGAGATCCTCAATCTATTAATTACAAAGATCAATATCAACTTTGGTTGAATGGTG